>VGWC01000036.1 GCA_016873775.1 Ignavibacteria bacterium
AAGGATTTTGGCGATTACTCGGAGAACATCATTCCAACATCAAACAATTTCATCTCGATAAGTTGAGCAACATTCAAGTTACGGAAAAGAAGTTCAAGAAAATTCCGTTGAATGAGTTGGAAGCATTGTTTCGTTTTTCGTGGCGAAGTTGGATTGGAAAAGAAAAATTTACCGTGAAATTGCAAATCTCAAAATGGTGGGAGAAAATTTTGAAACCGCGCCAATTGATGGAAACACAACTCATCTCCGAAAACAAAGACGGCTCAATCGTTTTAGAAATTACCGTGAACTCCCTTGAAGAAATTGCAAGTTGGATTGTAAGCAGGGGCGAAGGAGTGAAAGTTCTCGAACCGAGAGAATTGAAAGAGCGTGTAATAAATTTGGCGGAAGAAACGCTGAACAACTATTAACGCGCCAAAAGATTTTTTTTCTGAAACACAAACTGAAATTACGTAAAGGTACATCGAAATTTTCCTTTGAATTGGGTTTTAAACGAGATTCCGATTTATCGGAATTATATAAAGCAGTGTTTTTGCGTTATCGAGGTAACAAAGCGTTTGTTTGGAGTAAATAAATTTTTTTTCGCTCAAAGAGTCGAGATTATTTTGAAAAGAAAAATTTATTTTTCGTTAGTTGGTTTGTTCGTTCCCTCGTTTTTTAAAGATCTAACGATGTACATTTTTTCTCGCTGCATTTCCTAAAACAAGCACCGCATCCCACAAAGGAGAAAACGGCGGAGCGTACGCTACATCCAAATCGGAAATTTGCTGTGCCGTAAGTTTATGTTGAATTGCAACCGAGAGTGTGTTTGCTCGAAGAACCGTTCCTTCGCTGCCGAAAAGATTTGCTCCGAGAATTCTTCCGCTGCGTTTATCAAAAATTCCAATGATGTTAATGCGAGAACTTTCCGGCATAAACGAAATTTTATTGTGTGTAGAAATTTTTTCCACGTGAACATCAAATCCGCTTTCCTTCGCTTCATCGGATGAAATTCCTACGTGCGCAATTTCCAAATCGAAAAGTCGCAACGCAATAGCGCGAATCACTCCGGAAAATTTTGCATTTCCTCCCGCTGCATTTTCTCCCGCAATCCATCCTTGTTTGCTCGCAATCGTTGCAAGCGGAAGTAACATCGGTTTTCCATTCACAATATTTTTTATTTCGCAGCAATCACCGGCGGCAAATATATTTTCCACGCTTGTCATTTGTTTTGAATCAGTAATAATTCCGCCGAGCTTTCCAATGCGTATTCGTGCTGATTTTGCAATCATAACATTCGGGACAACGCCAAGCGAGAGAATAACAATATCCGCTTCAAACGTTCCTTTATTTGTGAAGACGTGCGTAACCAATTCACTTTTTCCTCGATTGCCGTTTCGACCAAGAAGAAATGATTCCGTTTTTACATTGGAAACAAACTCAACACCATTGGCAGAAAGAGTTTCAAGAATTTTTTCGCGCACATTATTTTCCAATCCTTTCATCGGTAAGTTGCGTTGATGAAGAATTGTAACATCACATTTTCTTCGTCGCAGTGTTTCCGCCATTTCCATTCCAACATATCCGCCGCCGATGATGATTGCTTTCTTTGGCATATCCTCGTCAACGAATTTCTTAATCGCAATCCCATCATCGAGCGATTTCACGTGAAAAACGTTTCGCGCATTTTCATTTTCGATGTTGAGTTTTTTGGGAGTTGAACCGGTTGCAATAATGAGCGCATTGTATTTGTATTCCCTCAATTCCCCGCGCGATAAATCCCGAACGACGAGCATTTTCTTTTGCGGAATAATTTGCTCGACACGATGAAATATTTTTACCGTTACATCTTTGATTTCGGAGAATGTTTGCGGAGAATACGGCTTAAGTTTTTTTTCGTCCGAAACTTCACCAGCAATATAATACGGAATTTCACAAATGCCGTACGATATGTATTCTCCCTGTTCAAAAAGAATGACATCGGCATTGGGATTCACACGCTTTATTTTCGCTGCTGCGCTTGGTCCCGCCGCAAGTCCACCGATAACGAGAATCGTTTTCTTCATAGCATTATTTATCACGCAAAGTCGCAGAAACGTAAGAATGAATTATCGTATGTGAAATATTTACTCTGCATTCTAATTCAGAACCTATTTACTGGAGAAAAATCTATCAAGACACTATGAAATATTTGCGACTTAGCGTCTTTGCGTGAAAATACTTCATTTCTTCCTAAACTGCAACGTTAACGGAACACCAGCAAACCCGAATCCTTCACGCAGTGTTCGTTCAAGAAAGCGTTTGTAGTTTTCCGTAATTAATTTCGGTTCGTTCGCAAAGAACACAAATACCGGAGGGTTCGTTTTTGTTTGTGTTACATATTTCAGTGAAATATCTTTTCCCGTTTTCGATGGAGGTGGCGAATGAAAAAATGTTTTTTCAAAATGCTTGTTCAAATCCGTTGTTGTAATTCTTTTTCCTCGTTCTTCGTTGATGTCTTTTGCCGCTTCAATGATTTTCAGAATACGTTGCTTCGTGAGTGCGGAAACAAACATAATCGGAAAGTAGTCGAACTCACGTAACGTCGCTCGCAATTTCTTTTCATATTGGAGCGCAGTCTTTCCATCCTTCTCAATCAAATCCCATTTATTCACACAGAGTAAAATTCCTTTTTTCTTTTCCACTGCTTGTTCAATGACGTAAAAATCCTGCTTCTCTAATCCCGCCGTAACATCGAGAACAATAATTGCAACATCGCATCGTTCAATACTTTTGATTGTGCGAAGCGTACTGTAAAACTCTACGCTTTCACGTATTTTGCTACGCTTGCGAAGTCCCGCCGTATCAATGAGTAGAATTTCTTCCTTATCTATTTTCAACACAGAATCAATCGGGTCGCGCGTAGTTCCTGCAATCGGAGTTACGATACTGCGTTTCTTTCCCAATAATGTATTGACGATGGAAGATTTTCCGACATTTGGTCTTCCAACAATAGCAAGTTTCATTCGCTCATCATTTTTTTCTTCTCCGTTTGAATAAATGTTTTTCGTAATCTCATCGAGAAAATCGCCGACCTTTCTTCCCTGCAATGCGGAAATGGAAATCGGTTCGCCGAGCCCAAGTTTGAAAAATTCGCTTGCGTCAAATTCCCTTCGCTCGCTGTCCACTTTATTCACGACAAGCAGAATTGGTTTTGATGATTTGCGAACAATTGCGGCAAGTTCTTCATCAGCGGAAGTTACTCCTTGTTCCGCATCGGCAAGAAAAATAATTTCATCCGCTTCATCAATAGCAATCTTCGCTTGTTCACGAATTGCAGACTCGAATACATCGTCGCTGTTGGGAAGAAATCCGCCTGTATCAACGAGTGTAAATTGCTTTCCCGCCCATTCTGTTTCGGCGTAATGCCTATCACGCGTAACGCCGGGTAAATCGTGAACGATTGCATTGCGTGCACCGAGAATGCGATTGAAGAGTGTTGATTTGCCAACGTTTGGGCGGCCGATGATTGCGATAAGGTACGACATAATTTTTCGGGAGAATTATATGAATTTCAGAGAGAGATTTCTAAATGTGCGTTCTGAAATATTTATGTATGCTAAATATTTATTTCGTATAATAGTTATGACGAACAATAAAAAAAACCTTTTCTTTCCCTTGAATACTTCACTTCAAACTCGTACTTTTTACTCCGAAATTTTTATATAACAAACGTATGAAACGAACAACCTCTCTCCATCTCTTGTTATTAACCATCTTTCTATCATTTTCTTTTTCCTTTTCTCAACAAACTTCTTCACTTATTGTAAAAGGAGAAAAACATTTTGCGAATATTCGTCAACTGACGTTCGGCGGAGAAAATGCAGAAGCATATTTTTCTTTCGACAATAACTACATCATTTTCCAATCTACGCGAGATTCGTTCAAGTGCGACCAGATTTTTACAATGCATCTCGACGGAACAAACCTTCAACTTGTCAGCACAGGAAAAGGACGAACAACGTGCGCATATTATTTCCCAAACGAAAAACAGATTCTCTACGCATCAACGCATTTACACAACAACGAATGTCCTGCACCTCCAGATTTTTCAAAAGGGTACGTTTGGAAAATTATTCCCGATTATGATATTCTTACCGCTGATGCCGATGGAAAAAACATTCGCGTTCTTTCCTCTTCCGATGGGTACGATGCCGAAGCGACCATTTCTCCGAAAGGCGATAGAATTGTTTTTACTTCCACACGCAACGGCGATTTGGATTTGTTTTCAATGAATATAGACGGAAGCGACATTAAACAATTAACAAATGAACTCGGATACGACGGCGGCGCATTTTTTTCTTTCGATGGAAAGAAAATTTGCTACCGCGCGTACCATCCGAAAGAACAAGAAAAAATTGATGAATACACAGCATTGTTTAAAGAAAATTCCGTGCGCCCTTCAGTGATGGAAATTATGATGATGAACGCTGACGGCTCGAATAAGCAACAACTGACCTTTAACGGTAAAGCGAACTTTGCACCCTTCTTTCATCCCGATGGCAAACGGATTATTTTCGCTTCCAATATGAACGATACAACAAAATCCAAACGCAATTTCGATTTGTTTATAATTGATATTACAACACAAAATATCGAACAAATTACGTTCAGTGAAACATTCGATTCATTTCCGATGTTCACAAACGACGGAACGAAATTGATTTTTTCTTCAAACAGAAACGCAAAAGTTCGCGGCGAAACAAACGTCTTTCTTGCCGATTGGAACGATTGAACGTAATATCAGAGTACTATCATATTTATTTTTCTCGCTCTCTTTGAATTTTTTTTTATGAAACGCATTGCTCAACTCTTCTTTCTTTTACAGTGTACTTTCTCATTTGCTTTTACACAAACATTACGCGACGAAATCAAAGATTATGTCAAATATCTTTCTTCCGACGAACTCGAAGGACGGCGCGCAGGTGAAAAAGGCAACAATACTGCGGCAGAATATCTTGTCCAACATTTCAAGAAGTGGAATCTTGAACCCATCGGCGACAACGGAACGTATCTTCAACGTTTCGAATTTGTTTCGGGTGTAAAAACCGATGCTTCCACAATGTGTTTCGCAACTATTCCGCCGATGAAATTTGATTATGTTCTCGATTCCACATTTCGTCCGCTTGGTTTTTCTGCTGATACATCCATAAGTGCGGAATTAGTCTTTGCCGGCTACGGTATTTCCGCGCCAAAACTGAATTACGACGATTATGCAAACATAGATGTTGCAGGAAAAATAGTTCTCGTTCTCCGTTACAATCCTCCGACCGATTCAACCAACGAAAAAGAATTTCAACGGCTTTCCGCTTTATACAAAAAGGCATCCGTTGCGAAAGAGAAAGGAGCAAAAGGAATTATCTTTGTTACCGGCGCAGTAGATGAAGAAAACCCGAAACTCATGCGGCTTCGTCATAGCAACGATGAAGGAACAATTGCACTCGCCGCTATTTCGATGAAATGGACTTCGATGGATACATTCTTTCGGCTGCAAAACAAAACCATTCGAGACGTTCAAAAAGAAATCAACACCACGAAACAACCCGCTTCGTTTTCGTTCGGTAACGTAACTATGAATATTACGATAAAGTTGAATCGGGTAAAAGCATCGTCCCAGAACGTCGTCGGCGTTATTCGAGGAAACAATGCGCAACTCAACGAAGAATATATAGTCGTTGGTGCGCATTACGACCATCTTGGTTTCGGCGGCGAAGGTTCCGGCTCGACAAAACCCGATACGATTGCAGTTCACAACGGCGCTGATGATAACGCTTCCGGTACTGCAGGAATGCTTACACTCGCACGGTTGTTTTCTGAAAACAGAAACACGCTACAGCGGTCTCTTATCTTTATCGGTTTTTCTGCTGAGGAGCTCGGACTTCTTGGCTCTGCATATTATACGAATCATCCGCTTATTCCGTTAGATAAAACCGTGATGATGTTGAATATGGATATGATTGGACGCTTAAAAAATAAAGAACTCATCGTATATGGAACGGGAACTTCCCCTCTCTTCGATTCATTGCTGAATGCTTGGAATACCGATTCGATGTTCACCTTAAAGAAAACAAAAGACGGATTTGGTCCCAGCGACCAAACCTCGTTCTATGTAAAAGATATTCCCGTGTTATTCTTTTTCACCAACCTTCACGACGATTACCATAACTATAACGACGATTGGAACAAAATCAATTACGAAGGAGAAGAACAGGTAGTGCAGTATGCGTATAACATTACGAACGCATTGCAAGCGATGAATGAGAAACCGAAGTTCACTCGTGTAACTTCGTCAGAACAGCAATCAATGAGCGGTGACAGACGTGGAGCAAAAGCATCGTTGGGGGTTGTTCCGGCATTCGGTGAAGAAGTACGAGGGGCAAAACTTTCCGGTGTACGTCCCGGTTCTGCTGCCGAAAAAGCAGGGTTGCAAAAAGATGATGTTATTGTAAAGTTTGCTGGTAAAGAAGTGAATAACTTAATGGACTTAACAAACTATCTCGGTGATTTCAAACCAGGCGATGCAGTAGAAATCGTTGTCCTTCGGGGAAATGAAAATGTTACATTAAAAGCAATTCTTACTGCGCGACAACAATAAACAATGTTCTAAAATAATCTTCGCAAGTGTTTTATGGTTTACGTTTCATCAACTCAACAACATATTTACCCAACATATCGAACTCGAGATTGACGTTGCTCGAAGGTTTGAAGAAACGGAAATTCGTGTTCTCAAACGTATGCGGAATAATAGAAACGGAGAAAGTATTTTTGATAATATCTACAACAGTAAGACTCACTCCGTCAATAGCAATAGAACCGCGCGGAATGAGATACGATATAAATTCTTTGGGGTATGAAAATGTAAAAAGCCAACTTGTTGAGCGTTGTTCTATACGCAAAACCGTTCCGACACAGTCAACGTGCCCAAGCACAAAATGTCCGCCAACAAAATCATTGGGGCGCAATGGAAGTTCGCAATTTATTTTTGATTGCACTCGCATTGCACCAAGTGTAGTTTTCTTCAATGTTTCTTCTACTGCTTCAACTTCGACGAATGCCGTACGTTTTTTTGTAACCGTTAAACACACGCCGTTGATAGCAATGCTGTCGCCTACGGAAAGATGTGGATGCAGCGTTCCCGCATCAAGAGCGAAACACATTCCTCCGCCGATGTTTCGTTTCGCTTTGATGTTGCCAAGTTGTTGAATAATGCCCGTGAACATACGTTAGTGGAGAGTAGAAGGTGAAGAGTGATTAGGAAGAGATGGAACAATACTACTGCGTAATTTGTCATTCCCGCGAAAGCAGGATGCAACACCAATGTTCGATAAGTCATTCATCCATTGCATTGCGCTATTTGTTGAAATATCCTTCAACGAGAATATCGCTATTGTTTTTGTGAAGGATATAACGATGGAAACGAAATGCATTTTCCAACAAAACATTTTGCGAAAAGCGAAATATTTTTTTTCCGTTGCCGAACATTGACGGCGCGATAAACAACAAGAGTTTATCTGCAAGGTTGCGTTCAATACATTCGGAAAATACTTCGCTTCCACCTTCAACAAGAACGGATGCAATTTGATTCTTTCCTAATATTCGGAACACGTCAAGCAAATCAAAGTGCATTGCTTTGTTTGCTATCAAAGGGAACACCTCAACGGAGCGCTGCTGCAATGCGTGTACCTTCTTCGGAAATTTGTTGTACGCTTGTTGAGCAACAAAAAGAAAAACGCGTTCTTTCTTTTGAATCCGAAAAATATTGCACTCGCTGTTCGTTTGAAATTTTCCGTCAAGAATTACGCGTTGAGGATTTCTGCCTTTCACCATTCGCACCGTCAGAAACGGATTATCGGCAAGTACAGTTTTTGCGCCTACAAGCACAGCATCATATTCCGCACGGAGTTGATGCACATACATGCGCGATTGTTTTTCCGTAATCCATTGCGAATTACCTTTGGTGTCGGCAATAAAACCATCGAGTGATTGCGCCGCTTTGAGAGTAACAAATGGAATGTTCGTTGTTATGTATTTGAAATACGTTTCGTTGAATTCTCTACATTTGTTCCGTAAAATATTTTCGACGACTTCAATTCCTGCGTTTCGAAGTTTGGCAATTCCTTTTCCCGCAACAAGCGGATTTGGATCGCGTGTTCCGATAACGACGCGTTGAATGTTCTGACTAATGATTTCATCCACACACGGTGGAGTTTTTCCAAAATGTGAACACGGTTCAAGATTCACAACGAGAGTTGCATTTCGTAGAGAAATGTTTGCATTTCGAATCGCTTCAATTTCAGCGTGTGGATTACCAAACTTTGTATGAAATCCGTACGATATGATTTTTCCATTTTTAATGAGAACTGCTCCAACGTACGGATTCGGCGAAACAGTACCTTTGCCAAAACGTGCAAGATTTAAACAATGTCTCATACAATCTTCGTACAATTCAGTATGGGATTTCATTGCTATGAAAGATGGATATGATAAAAATAATTAAGGAGTTCATTGATTCGTTTAATGAGGATGAACTCCACAACATAGGAAGAGAGTTATTTTATGGTAAGCGTGAGTTTCGTACCGACATCTATCTTCAATATTTTAGCGGCGCTTTTGTTCTTTAAAGCAATTTCCATTAAGCCGGAACTTCCGACATACCCAAACGGTTTATCGGGCGGAGCATATCCATACGTTCGATAGAATTGACCGATAGATGTTTTTTTCATCAGGATTTTAATTTCTTCTCCGCGGTCAAAGTAATCGTCCATATAAAAATTCGTAACGAGATTGCCGAACACGTCAATATGAATAATTTCACCGTCAATTTGTTTAATGTCGAATGTACGTACGCCGACAAATTTCGCAGGTTTTGTTTCCGGTTGAAAGAGCGGTCCTACAGTACGCATCTGAATACCTTCGGCAAAACTTGCGGCAACGGGAGCAATAATATCACGTCCGTGAAACGTAGCACAAATCGGTTCGCGCATCAGTTCGCGATTATTTACTCTTCGGATTTCGCGGACTTTTGTCATTCCTAAAATATATTTTAAAATACCGTTATCGGGAGCAATGAATAAATGGTCATCAGCGTGCAATGCAATAATAGCGCGATTGGTTCCAACTCCCGGATCAACAACGGCTACAAAAACGGTTCCCGGAGGAAATGTTCCGTACGCGCTCCATAATACATACGCGGCTTGATTGACGTTTCCCGGTTCTATCGAGTTCGAAATATCTATGATATTCGCTAGTGGAGAAAGACTGAGGATAACCGATTTCAGAGTTGCAACATAATGGTCTTGTAATCCGAAATCACTGATTAACGCAATAGTATGTGTGCGTTTGCGTGTCGAACTTCTCATCATAAGTGAGTTTCCTTATTATTGGTGAATAAATATTGAAAATACAGCGAAAAAAAATTGTTATTTGATATGTTGTTCTTTCCCCAACTGCGCCGAACGATAAATCGCTTCTACAACTTCCATTCGTTGTAACGCTTCGGCTCCTGTTGATACAATCGGATGTAATCCTCGTACTGCTTGCAAAAAGTGTTTCAATTCATTCTCATAACTTTTATAGTATTGATGTTGCGGCGTATCGTGTTTCATTGGCGTCAGATGAACTATTTGTCCATCAATGTTACGATTTATACACAACGGATTAATGCTTGCGCTTCCGTTTGTTCCGATTAAGTCGCAATAAAAATAATCTTCTTCCGTGTGAAAAGCCCAACTGACTTCAACACTAATTGTCGTACTATTATTCATCTGACACCATAGGATGCAGGAATCTTCGACGCTTCTCGTGTTGTGTTTATACATTGAAGCAGAAACTCTGCGAACACCTGGATAACCCGTCATCCATAACGTTAAATCAAGCATAACTATTCCTAAATCCAAAAAAACTCCTCCGCCGGATTTTTCTTTCTTCGTCATCCATCGAGAATCGGCATTCATTTTTTTCAACCATCCTGCTTTTACGTAATAGATTTTTCCGATTTCACCCGCTTCGATAATGCCGCGCAGAACCATAGTATCGGGACGAAAGCGATTATTCATTCCGACCATCAATTTGCGTTTGGTATTCGTTGCAACTGCGACAATATCGCTCGCTTCCGAATATTTTCTTGCAAGCGGTTTTTCGACAAACACATCGTTCCCGCTTTCAAGCGATGCAATAGCATGTTCTTTGTGCGCATCCGTTGATGTGCAAATGATAACGCAGGAACAATCTTCCGTTTTTAACAATTCCGTGTAGTCGGAATAGGAGCGAGATATACCAAATCGCGATGCTACGCTTTTTGCTTTGGTTTTTTCGCGGTCGCAAATCGCTACTATTTCCACGTCGTTCATTTTTTTTAAAATCGGAAGATGAATGATTTGCGAAATCCATCCAGCGCCGATAACTGCAACTTTAATTTTTTCCATTGAAAAAAACTATATTGTTTTTTCGTGAATGAACCGTATATGTTCTTGTTCTACAAATTCTTTCACCGTGGCGGCAATTCCCTTGGCATCCATTCTCAGCATCTTGTACAGTTCGTTCGGTGAACCGTGTTCGATAAACGCATCGGGAATACCATGAAGTTTCACTCGAGCGTTAAGAATATTTTTTCGATGTATCGCTTCCAGCACCGCAGAACCGAATCCACCTTCAATAACATTATCTTCAACCGTAATGAGTAATGGAGAAATAGCCAATACTTCTTCGAGAATTTCCGTGTCAAGCGGTTTTACAAATCGCATATTTACAACACCAATGGAAAGATGTTCTTCTTCCAATAATTCCGCAGCGGTAAGCGAAGGATAAACCATATTGCCAATCGCAAGAATGGTCGCATCTGTTCCTGAACGTAAAACTTCGCTTTTTCCGATTTCTATTTTTTCAAATGAAGTTCGCAAAACAATTCCGTACACATTTCCTCTTGGGTATCGCAAAGCAATAGGACCTTTTTTATATTCCACAGCAGTGAACAGCATATCGCGAAGTTCTTGTTCGTCTTTTGGCGCCATCAATACCATATTCGGAATAAAGCGCAAGTAGGATAAATCAAATGCTCCGTGATGTGTTGGTCCGTCGGCTCCGACTAATCCTGCTCTGTCCATTACAAACACAACGTGGAGATGCTGTAATGCAACATCGTGAATTATTTGGTCAAATGCGCGCTGTAAGAAAGTAGAATAAATTGCAGTAACCGGAATGTAACCTTCGGTCGCCATTCCTGCGGCAAATGTTACAGCGTGTTGTTCTGCAATGCCAACATCGAAGAAACGCTCAGGCATTTCTTGTTGCAAAATGGTAAGTCCAGTTCCATCGGGCATTGCAGCAGTGATTCCAATAACGCGCGAATTATTCTTGCATATTTCCAATAACGCCGTACCAAATAACGACGTGAACGAAGGTTGTTCATTTAATTTCTTGGGTGAAATTCCTGTTACTTTGTCGAACGGATTTACGCCGTGAAGTCGTGTTGCTTCTCTTTCTGCAGGAGCATATCCTTTCCCTTTTTCAGTTGCAATGTGAACTAAAATTGGTCCGTGCAAATCTTTTATTTCTCGGAAGAAGTGAACAAGTTTTGTAACGTTATGTCCATTGAAAGGACCGAAATACCGAAATCCCAATGCTTCAAATAACATTCCGGGAGTAATAATTGCTTTCAATCCTTTTTCTACATTGTGCGCAATGGAACGCAGTCTATCGCCGAACGAATCCAGCTTGCCCGTTAAATTCCAAACGCTCGCTTTAAATTTATTATACGATGGATGCGTCAGCAGTTCGTTGAAGTAATTATGGAACGCCCAACGATTTGGCGTAAGCGTGGAAAGCGAAATCATTTGATTATCGCTGAGAACAACAATCAAATTTCTCTTTAAGAGTCCCGCATTATTCATTCCTTCATACGCCATTCCTCCTGTCATCGAACCATCGCCGACAATGGCAACAACTCGGTAATGTTCATTTTGGAAATCGCGTGCAGTTGCAATTCCTAACGCAGCAGAAATTGCCGTGTTCGCATGTCCTGCGCCAAAAACATCATAGTCGCTTTCATCACGTCTCAGAAATCCACTTAAACCGCCAAATTGTCGAACTGTATGAAAATTCTCTCGTCGCCCCGTAAGTATTTTATGCGGATATGCTTGATGTCCAGTATCCCAAATAAGTTTATCGTGCGGCGTATCGAAAACGTAATGCAATGCAATAGTCAACTCTACGGTGCCAAGTCCTGCTCCAAGATGACCTCCGGTTTTTGAAATTCTATCAATAATAAACTCTCGAAGTTCTTTAGAAAGAATACGCAATTGTTCCAACGGAAGTCGTTTTAAATCCGAAGGAAATGTAATTGTTGAAAGAATGGGAAATTCTGTTTCTCTCAAACTAACGCTCTCCGTTATTCGTGAGTGAATGCGCGAACATCATTCGAATCAAACAATTCAAATGTTCCGTCAAGATTTTTTGTAATACGCTGTAATTTTATTTCCGCTTGCGTGAGTTTTTCCATACACTGTTGGCTCAACGTCATTCCTTCTTCGTACATATTAAGCGATTCTTCTACCGTAACATCACCGTTCTCTAACGATTCTACAATTGTTTCGAGACGTTTAAGTGAAGCTTCAAACGAGGTTTTGGTTGTTAATTTTGACATTTAGTATTTACTCAATTATTTTCGCTGGCAATTTTCCGTCGAAAAAATGAAGAACAACTTCATCGTTTCTTGTTAATCGTTTTACCGAAGTAATCGCATTTCCTTTTTTGAACACCATCGCATAGCCGCGTTTTAATACAGCGTTTGGATTCAGCGATTGTAATCGGAGCAATAATGTTTCGACGTGTTGCTTCAACGCGTTCATTCGGTATTCGTACACTCGTTGCAATGTTGCTTGTATTTCGTCCATGCGTTGCAAATACTGACGAACAGTATCTAAAGGTCGTCGGAACGAATAACTCTGCACAAGCGATTGAATTCGTTCCCTGTTTGTTCGCAGGAAATCGTTCATCGCATTACGCATCGAAATTACATTTTCTTTTACAATATTCAGCAAGTCGTTTCTATTCGGCACAATAAGTTCCGCTGCAGCAGATGGAGTTGGAGCGCGTAAATCTGCAACAAAATCACTGATGCTGAAATCAATTTCGTGACCAACTGCGCTCACTACAGGAATTGCAGAATCAAAAACTGCTCGAGCAACTATTTCTTCATTGAACGCCCATAAATCTTCTAAACTTCCGCCGCCGCGACAAATGACCATCACATCAATGTTCTTGTACGAATTGAAATCTCGAATTGCTTGCGCTATTTCTTCCGCCGCACCACTTCCCTGAACGCGTACGGGATACAGAAGTATTTTGACACAAGGAAATCTCCGTGATATAACATTCAACATATCTTGCAATGCAGCTCCCGTAGGTGAAGTTACAATGCCAATGCATACGGGAAAGAACGGAATGTTTTTTTTTCTTCGTTCATCAAATAATCCTTCGCTTGCAAGTTGTTGTTTCAATCGCTCATACGCAAGTTGCAATTCACCGATTCCAGCAATCTGAAGTTCGTAACAATCCAATTGATAATTTCCTCGCACTTCATAGAGCGTGATATTGCCTTTTGCAATTACTTTCATCCCATCTTGCGGTGTAAACGATAGCAGCGAATTTTTCCCTCGCCACATTACTGCGGAAAGCTGCGCGTTTGCATCTTTCAACGTAAAATAAAAATGTCCCGATGTATGCTTCTTGAAATTCGAAATCTCTCCTTGCACAATCACATTCTCAAAACTTTCTTCAAGAACCGATTTTATTGTGCGCGTGAGTTCTGAAACGGAAAGAATTTTATCGAATCTCGTATGCACGTGTTTGTTTTTAAAAAAATTCGTGGTAAATTTACGCAAAATTATAGTAAATATTTTATGTTTGAGAAGAATCCTTCGGGAAAAAATATTCCAAGGATTTCGATTCACTCCTTCTCTGCATTTTTTCCGTACGACTTTTTTATTTTCTATTTTTTCCTCGCATTTATGAATATCGGTATTGTTTGTTATCCCACGTACGGAGGAAGCGGTGTCGTCGCTTCCGAACTTGGCATTGCACTTGCAAAACTTGGGCATAAAATCCATTTCATCAGTTATGCAATTCCTGCGCGTTTCGATTCGTATGTAAAAAATATTTACTATCACGAAGTGGAAATCAGTCGTTACCCGCTTTTCGAATTCCCATTATACACGCCCGCACTAACAAGTAAAATCATCGAAGTTGCACGGTTCGAAAAACTTGACATCATCCACGCGCATTATGCAATTCCTCACGCAATGAGCGCATTGCTAGCAAAACAAATTCTCGACAAGCAATCCATCGCAACGATAACCACTCTCCACGGTACCGACATCACGCTCGTTGGACTTGAACCCGCTTTTCTCCCGATAATGAAACATACTATCGAACATAGCGACGGCGTAACTGCTGTTTCCAATTTCTTAAAACAAGAAACTATTTCAAATTACAACATAGAAAAAGAAATTGATGTTATTCCAAACTTCGTTGATTTGGAAAAATTCCATCGAAATGAGAATACAGATTTCAGAAAATCCTTTGCACCAAAAAACGAAAAAATTCTTATCCACGCATCAAACTTTCGTCCGTTAAAACGCGTCCAGGATATTATTCATATCCTTAAACTTGTTCGAAAAGAAATTGACACAAAACTATTATTAGTTGGCGATGGACCAGAACGTTCTGTTGTTGAAAATATGTGCCGCGAACTCGATCTTTGCGACAAAGTCTATTTTCTCGGTAAGCAATCGGAACTTACTCCTCTTCTTTCTATTTCCGATGTATTTTTATTGACCAGTGAAACAGAAAGTTTCGGGTTATCCGTTTTGGAAGCGATGGCGTGCAAAGTCCCTGTTGTTTCAACGAATGTTGGTGGGCTTCCAGAAGTTGTCGTTGCCGGTGAAACAGGATTTATGTCGAATGTCGGAACGATTGAAAAGATGGCAAACAATGTTCTTCTTCTCCTAAAAAATGAAGAACGAAGAAAACAGTTCGGAAATAACGCTTACGAACGTGCAAAAAAATTTTTTGATATGCAACACATTATTCCAAAATACATATCGTTTTACGAAAAGATTCTACACACGAATGTTCGTGAATCGTAATTCGTACATCGCTTTCATACTATAACAATACCTAAACGTGTTACCGCAGGGCAATTTCAGAAATATCTTGAACCCTATTTGAGCAATGCCATGCACAGTGAAAAAACGGTTCTTTGACGAAACCATGTATTGACATCGTTTTACGTTCAAACGTAGTTTTGCACGGGTCAATCAATTTAAGTGTGTCCCAGTGCTTTTTGAACGGGACGATATGCTTTTCTTTGCTTTGAATATCATTGCCTTTACGATGATTAACTTGCGTTTTTTACTCAATGCAAAAGTTTAATTTAGTTTAAAATTAAAAAGAGAATGAATCCTATATAAATAAAAATATTTGGATGTAACAAAACTTCTCTAAGTATTTTAATCCTCGTTTTAAATTAATATAGTGAATGAGGTCTCATGTTATTTCCCTATCGCTTCACATCCTGCTTTCACAATCGCCGCAAACGAATCGGCTTTCAAACTTGCGCCGCCAACTAATGCTCCATCAATATCAGATTGTGACAGTAACTCGAGTGCATTTTTTTCATTCACGCTTCCGCCGTATTGAATAATGAGTTGCTCGGCTATTGCCCACGAAAACATTTGCCCGACAAGTTTGCGAATTAGTTTATGCACAGCGTTTGCTTGCTCGGTCGTTGCAGTTTTTCCCGTGCCGATTGCCCACACAGGTTCGTATGCAATCACCACGTCTTCCATTTCGCTCGCAGAAAGTCCCGCAAGCACGCCTTTTATTTGCGCAGTAATAACTGCATCCGTAATGCCGCTTTCCCGTTCTTGCAATGTTTCGCCTACACAAATAATCGGAACGAGTTGCGACGCGAGCGCTTTCTTCGCTTTCAGATTGATGTATTCGTTTGTCTCTTTGAAATATTGCCGCCGCTCCGAATGTCCGAGAATCACCGCAGTGCATCCGACGGATTTCAACATTCGCGCGGAAATTTCTCCTGTGAATGCGCCATCATCTTTGTCGCTCATATTTTGCGCGCCAAGTTTCATCGAAGAATCTTTGAGCAGCGTGTTTGCTATAACGAGCGAAATAGATGGCAGACAAAGCAGCACACCGACTTTTTCATTCGTTGTTACTTTTTGTTTCAGTTCATCAATTAAGTTTGCGGACTCGTGAATGTCTTTATTCATTTTCCAGTTGCCGGCAATGAGTTTGTTTCGCATAGGTTTTAAGTAGTTGAGTAGTTGAGTAGATTAGTAATTGAGTTTATTAAAAATTAGCGATTAAGACTTTTTTGAAGTCCATCGAGCATAGCGATTATTTCATTGACATCATTGAGAAGTTTTTGATACGTGCTTTCATTGATATAATTATTTTCGAGAGCGATATCCAAACAACCAATACTTTCAAAACCAGAACGAATAGAATAATCTAAAAATTTGGAGAACTCTTTCTTTGAAGAATTTCCTGCACCTTCTGCAATATTGAGAACAACTGAATCCGCAGCACGACGAAATTGAGATGTTAAACCAAACATTTCCTCTTTTGGAAAAGCACGAACAACTTGTCTTACAACTTTCGTAAACTTCAATGCTTTTTGATATACTATTAAATCCTTAAACTTATGCATCTCAACTACTCATCTACTCAATTACTCAAATACTTCCTTAAAACTTCATTCACAATTTTCGGATTCGCTTTTCCCTTTGTTGCTTTCATAATTTCGCCGACAAAATACGCAAGAACTTTTTCATTTCCCGAACGATATTTTTGCACTTGCTCTGCATTTGCAGGATTTGAAACTATTTCTCGAACAATTTTTTCTATTTCACTTGAATCGGAAACCTGCACAAGTCCTTTGCGTTGGACAATCGCATTCGGTTCTTCGTTTGATTTCAACATTTCTTCAAAAACTTCTTTCGCAAGTTTGTTGCTGATTGTTCCGTTATCAATAAGCGAAACAAGTTTACCTAAATTATTCGCAGCAATTGGAAATTGTTCAAACGAAATATTTTTTTCACTCACAACACGCAACACGTTCGTCATTATCCAATTGCTAACCGACTTTATATTTTCTTTTGTTCTGTTGGAGAGTCCAGCGAGAGCGTTTTCAAAATATTCGGCATAATGTTTTTCTTGCGTAAGAACATCGGCATCATATTTCGGCAAACCGTAATCGGAAATAAATCGAGCGCGTCTCGTTGTTGGATGTTCGGGCAATTCCGATTTTACTTTCGCAAGCCATTTTTCATCAACAACAATCGGCACCAAATCGGGGTCGGGGAAGTAACGATAATCGTGCGCTTCTTCTTTGCTTCGCATCGAATTCACAATTTGTTTTTCCGCGTCCCACAGCAACGTTTCTTGCACAACTTTTCCACCGCTTTCGATAATTACAGTTTGCCGACAGATTTCATATTCAATCGCGCGTTCAACATTGCGGAAGGAATTCATATTTTTCACTTCGGCTTTTGTACCAAGTTTCGTCTCGCCTTTTTTGCGAATCGAAACATTTGCATCGCAGCGCAAACTTCCTTCCTCCATATTACCATCGCAAATTTCGAGATACGTTACGAGTTGATGAATTTTTTGCAAATAGCGCGCCGCATCTTTCGCAGACCGTAAATCCGGTTCGCTCACAATTTCAATCAACGGAGTACCGCAACGATTCACATCCACAAGCGAATCGCTCTCCATATCGTGAATCAATTTTCCCGCGTCTTCCTCCATATGAATGCGCGTGAGTCCTATTTTTTTTCTCACACCATCATCGCTTTCAATTTCGACAAAACCAAATTCGCAAATCGGTTCTTCGTATTGCGAAATCTGGTAACCTTTCGGCAAATCTGGATAGAAATAATTTTTTCGAGCAAAAATAGAACGCTCACGAATTTTACAATAGGTTATCAATCCCATTCGCAAAATAAATTCGACAAGATTTTTATTCAACACAGGCAGTGTTCCCGGCATTCCCAAACACACAGGGCAAACGTTGGAATTCGGTTCATTGCCAAATTTTATCGTGCAGGAACAAAATGCTTTCGTCTTTGTTTTCAGTTGCGCGTGAACTTCAAGACCGATAACTGCTTCGTAGTTTTCTTTCATAAATTAATCGGCACAAAAATAAGAGAATATGGGTTGAAGATAAAATGAAAAAAGCGATTTCATTTTATGAAATCGCTTTTTTGAATATGTGTTTCAATCCTACTTACGCGTCAACTTTTTTCTCAATATTTCTATTTGTGAAAGATGATTCAAATCGTGTCCGGCAACTAATCGAATCATAAATTCCACTGTTTCTTTTCCGCGTTCCTGATGAATTCCAAATCGTTCTAATTCATTTTTTGAAAGCGAAGAATAAAGTGCAACGTGAAATTTTCTCAATGCAGTTAATGCTTCCAATGCATCAAAAACATTCCGAGAATTATAGCGATGATTTCTTACCCAATCATTTTGCTCAATCGGCTGCAATGGTGAACCACTTTCCGAAAGTGAAAACCGAATACGAAACCCCAAAATCAATTCCGTATCACCAAGATGAGAAACAATTTCCGTGATTGACCATTTATTTTTCACAGGACGTTTTGTGAGTTGTTCTTTTGAAAATCCCTTCAAAAGTTTTTTCAATTTGCTCGGTGTTTCGGAGAGAACTTGAATTACATCTTTTCCAAGCGTGTTAGATAAAATGCGTTTCGTGTATTCGTTGGTTAAGTGTTCGACAGATTTGAGAGGTTTGATGTTGGACATTTTTTAGATGTTGGATATTAGGTGTTAACGGTAGGTTTTGACTTTTATTTGTCATTTGGATTTTGTTCTACGAACATTCAATAGAAAATTTCCCTTCCTGAGTATCATTAGTTCTTAATGAATGTCCTTTTGTTGCCG
Organism: Ignavibacteria bacterium; assembly: GCA_016873775.1. Taxonomy (NCBI): domain Bacteria; kingdom Pseudomonadati; phylum Ignavibacteriota; class Ignavibacteria; species Ignavibacteria bacterium. Next base: position 19,000 of record VGWC01000036.1, read on the forward strand.
CGTTAATTCTTCCCGCGCGTTTTTATAGCGTGGTTTTATTACTTTGTAAATAATGTCAATGCGTTTCTGATACGGAATGAATGCGCTTTTCATCGAGTTAATTGTAATCTTTTCAAAATCCTCCAGCGTTACGTTGAACGTATCAACAGCAAGTTGAAACTCACTTGTAAGATTGATATTGCTCATCAATCTATCATCGGTATTTAACGTAATACGAAAATTCCCGAGTTTGAAAATGGAATACGGATGATGTTCCAGCGAATTAACTGCGCCGGTATGAACGTTGCTGCTCAAACAGAGTTCCAACGGAATGCGTTTATCCAACACGTACTGCGCCAGCGTTCCCATTTTGATTATTGTTCCATCGGCAACCGTAATATCTTCTATCAACCGCGTTGCGTGTCCGATACGATGCGCACCGCACCATTGAATTGCCTGCCAAATACTTTCTTTCCCGAATGCTTCGCCGGCATGAATTGTGATATTAAAATTCATTCGCTGTATGAAATGAAACGCGTCAATATGGTCTTTCGGAGGAAAACCGCCTTCTTCTCCTGCCAAGTCGAAACCAACAACGCCGCGCTCGCGAAAATCTACTGCAAGTTCTGCCATCTCGAGCGATATTTTTTGATTGCGCAACGCACAGACAATAACTCCGTACTCAATACCAAACTCTTTTTTTCCTTTTTCTAATCCACGCAACACAGCATTCAACACTTCCTCCCAATGCAATCCGTGTTGTGTATGAAGCGCAGGACAAAACCGCGTTTCAAAATAAATGATGCCGTCATTGAACATATCTTCCATTGTTTCGTATGCAACGCGTTCCAGCGATTCAACCGTTTGCATTACGCCGCACGTATGCTTGAATCCTTCGAGGAACAACGGCAAACTTCCTCGTGATGCGCCGCGAAAAAACCAACGTTGCAATTCGCCGGCATCTATTGTCGGAAGTTCCTTGTAATGAATATCGCGAGCAAGTTCAATTACTGTTTGCGGACGTAAGCCACCGTCTAGATGGTCGTGAAGTAATACTTTCGGAAGTTTGCGGAGAAAATCTTTTGCGAATTGTTGCGGCATATTTTTTGAAGAAAATTTCGGGATAAATGTAGGGAAAAAAAATAATATGAAATCCATGCGGAACGATACATTGAATGCACTGCATTCTATCGAAATTGTTTTTCCATTCCAAATGAAAGGATTAGGAGCAACAACGATTCAAAGTTTCCCAAATGGAAATTTTAGGAATATTTTATACGCCGACGAAAGCCCGCGCAATACATACGGTTGCGTGAGTATCACGAGAACGATAATGTGCATGTCGAGTGAAAAAATTGGTTGCGTATTTGGCAAACTCTCTATCCACGCGTAATTGATTCTGTTACCGTGCCTCCGTCTCTGTTGCATGGACATGAAAAAATGCTCTCCTGATACCTTCATTTTCTCATTAAAGTCTTATATCTTTTTTCCCTATGTTCGGTTTTCTTCGTTGTAGTAATACTGAAAAGTGTTTGCATTTCAAATATTACTCAAAGCAAGTCTTGAAGGTTTTAGAGACTCCCTTACAATATTTTGAGTAATTCTTCTACAACAATATATTTCTGAAACGGCGGAAGTATGTAGATTCCTGCAATCATCGGCTTTGCCTCCTTCACTAAAATTTTTGCAACTTCAATTCCAACTGTATGTGCAGTATCTCCTGCACGGTGTAACACTTCACGAATTGTTTCGGGAATCCGCATGCCGGGAACTTCATTATGTAAAAAATCTGCATGCTTGTAACTGCGGAGTGGAAGTACGCCAAGCATTACGGGAATGTTCAAATGCTCTATACGTTTGACGAACATTTCCACTGTTTTTATTTCATACAATGGTTGAGTAAAAATAATTTCGGCACCGGCAGAAATTTTCTTTTCTAACTTTTCTACTTCTTGCTCAATATTTGTGCTTGTTGGATTTGCCGCACAGCAAACAAGAAATGACGTTGATTGACCAATGCTATTTCCCATCAAATCTGTTCCGTTATTCATCGAAGTAACGGCACGAATCAATCCGATGGAATCAACATCAAACACCGATTGCGCCTGAGGATAATCGCCGATTTGTGCGGGGTCGCCGGTAACACAAAGAATATTACGCAACCCTAAAATATGCGCGCCAAGCAACTCCGATTGTATTCCGATGAGATTTCTATCACGCGTGGTTTGATGCGTAATAACTTCGATACCAATGTATTGCTGAATCAGAGAAGAAATCGCTACGGCGCTCATTCGCAATCTTGCGCGCGCTCCATCGGTAATGTTTACCGCATCAATTCCAATGTTGTGAAGATATTTCGCTCCTTCTAACAACGGAGATATTTCTGTGCCGTGCGGAATGTCGAGTTCAACAGTGGTAAGAAATTTTTTTCCGATGTTGTTTGCAAAGCGAGAACGCGAACTTTCGTGAATTGTTATACGTGCATCGTGATTCGTTTCTTTGTGTTTTACTTTTATGTCAGGAATTCTTTCACCAACTTTTTTTCCGCGAATCGCTTCTGCAATTGCTCGAATATGCGACGGCGTAGAACCACAACACGCGCCAATCAACGTAACTCCCGCTTCGACAAGTTCTTTTGCATATTGCGCAAGATATTCCGGTGTGGTGTGATAAATCGAACGTCCGTTAAGCAATGTTGGAATTCCTGCAGCCGGTTGCGCAGAAAGAATTACGCCGCTCTTATGAAAGTTTTTGATAATCGAAAACATTCGCTGCGGACCAACCGTGCAATTCGCTCCTACAATATCTGCACCGAGTTCGAGTAAATGTTCAATTACTTCAATCGGAAAATTTCCTGAAAGAATTGCGCCATCTTCTGCAAATGCTTTTTGCGCAACAACGGGAATTTCGTTTGTGAGTTCTTTTGCCGCTGAAAGTGCTTCGTCCAATTCCGCAACACTGACAAACGTTTCGAGAAACAACACATCAACTTCTGCTTTCAACAAAATTTCAATTTGCTCTTTGAATGCATCCCGCGCTTGTTGTTTTTTGAGTTTGCCAATTGGCTCAAGCATCATTCCCGTTGGACCAACTGCTCCGGCTACGTACACATTTTTTTCACTCGCGGCGCGTTTTGCAATTTCAACTCCCGCGCGGTTTATTTCTTCCAACTTGTCTTCCAAATGATATTGCGACAAACGAAAACGATTTGCAGAAAACGTATTCGCTTCAATAATTTCCGAGCCGGCTTCGATATACTCACGATGAATTCGCTCAATAATGTCGGGATTTTTGATGTTCTGAATTTCGTGAGGCAATTCATCGTACTCGTACAAATTAAGCAATGTTCCCATCGCTCCATCGCAAAGAATGGGAGATTCGAGTATGCGTTGTTTAAAAGGTTTCTTCAATTCGTTTAGTTATTGGTTATCTGTTAATCGTTATTTGTCAGTTGTCAGTACTATTTCGTAAAATGTAATTCGTAATTCGTAATTCGTAATTTGTAAATCGTAAAACAAAATCACTTCACAACAAAATTCAACGTCAACAATTTCTCTGCAACTTTCTTTCTCTGGTCGCCTTGAATTTCTACGTCTCTGCCTTTCACAGTTCCACCGGCGCCGCAATGTTGTTTGAGTATTGTTGCAATCTCTTCAATAACTTGCGGATTGTGTTGAAAACCGGATATAATCGTAACAACTTTTCCTTTTCGCTTTTTATCATCAAGGAAAACACGAACAGATTTTTTGTCGCCATCAATTGTCATTTACGAATTACGATTTACAATATTTTCTCTCTGTTTTATACTCTGCGCTCTCTGCTCATTGCTTTTAAAAACAACCGTATCTCCTAACAACGCTTCATTCATTGTTGGAAAATCAGTTGTAAAATGTAAACCGCGACTTTCTTTTCGTTGCAATGCGCTGCGTACGATA
>VGWC01000037.1 GCA_016873775.1 Ignavibacteria bacterium
AACAATTATTCCAACAACAAAAGCCGCGGCGTAACTTTGAGCAACACCAACTTGTATTTTCCGAAGTTGTCCGCTGATGATTGCAATGAGCGATGCAGTTCCGTTCACCATGCCATCAACAATTTTTATATCGAAAATTTTCCACAAGAAACTTTCCGAAAGTTTGAATGTAGAATTGACAAAAAGAAAATTGTAAATCTCATCAACGTAATATTTATTCCAGAGCAGTTTTCGAAATCCGTTAGAATTATTTTCAACAGGAAGCGTTTGCGCAACATATTTTTTTCTTGCAAAGAAAATACTTGTTACTGCGATTGCAACAGAAACAGCCATCAATATATATTCCATTGAATGTGAACCTTCGTGATGAAGCGGTAAACGAAATTGCGCTTTTTCGAAAATCGGTTCGAGAAATTTTTCGAGAGCATTTCCACCACCGAGTGATTCGGGAATTCCAACAAATCCACCAACGATGGAAAGCACAGCAAGTATCATCAATGGAATCGTCATTGTTTTTGGCGCTTCGTGAGGATGTGTATGATGTGAATCGAAACGCGGCGTGTTTTCAAACGTAAGCGAAACAAGGCGGAACATATAAAACGCAGTAAGTGCCGCGCCGATTGCTCCGAGTAACCACAGCACAATATTTCCTTGCGAATATGCTTTCCATAAAATTTCGTCTTTGCTAAAAAATCCCGCGAACGGTGGAATGCCTGCGATTGCAATTGTTCCAATCAAAAATGTTGCAAACGTAATCGGTAAATATTTTTTCAATCCGCCCATTTTTTGAATGTCTTGTTCTTCGTGCATTGCATGAATCACGGCTCCGCTTCCGAGAAACAAAAGTGCTTTGAAAAATGCATGCGTCATCACGTGAAAAATTCCGGCAGTGAATGCGCCAACACCGAGCGCGAGAAACATATATCCAAGTTGTGAAACAGTTGAGTATGCAAGAACTTTTTTAATATCGTTTTGCACAAGCCCAATAGATGCGGCGAAAACTGCGGTGCAAATTCCGACAACAGCAACAATCAGCATTGTATCAGGAGCGAGCGCAAAGAGAATTGAACATCGTGCAATCATATAAATTCCGGAAGTAACCATCGTTGCCGCATGAATCAATGCTGAAACCGGCGTTGGTCCCGCCATTGCATCGGGAAGCCAAACAAACAGCGGAATTTGTGCAGACTTTCCCGTTGCGCCGATGAACAAACATAATGTTATCCAAAACAAAATCGAACTTCCGCTTTGCAACGTTGCGGCTTTTGAAAATACATCGGTGAATGTCAAAGTTCCGAATAAGGAATAAATCAAAAACATTCCGATGAGAAAACCGAAATCGCCAACGCGATTGACAACGAATGCTTTTTTCGCCGCATCAGTTGTCATCGAATTGTTATCTGCGCCGCCGACTTCAAATTTTCTATCGTGCCAAAATCCGATGAGAAGAAATGAACACAAGCCAACGCCTTCCCAACCGAGAAACATCACGAGAAAATTATTTCCCAACACGAGACACAACATCATCGTGATGAAAAGATTTAAATACGTGAAGAAACGCCAGAACGCTTTATCGCCGTGCATATAACCGATGCTATATACGTGAATCAAAAATCCAACGCCGGTTACGATGAGAGTCATCAAAATGGAAAGTTGGTCAATTTGTAATGCAAACGGAATTGAAAGTGAACCGACTTCAAACCAATTAAAAAGTTGAATGATGTGTGCGCGTTCTTCGATTGGTAAGTGAATCATTTCCCAAAATATTCCGCAAGCAATTACAAACGGAATAAATACGGCAAGACTTCCAATTGTGCCGGAAATTTTTTCGTTAGAAATTTTCTTTCCGAATAATCCATTCAGGAGAAAACCAACGAGCGGAGATATGATAATATATGGAGCGAAGTTCATCAATTTTACATTTTATATTTTACATTTTGTCAGTAGTCAATTGTCCGTTGACCGTTGCAATTACTTTCAATTAACTTATAACTATTAACTAATAACGAACTACCATTTCATAATATTGATTTCATCGAGAAACAATGTTTGTTTGTTACGATACAATGCGATGACGATTGATAGACCAACAGCGGCTTCAGCGGCGGCAACCGTCATTACAAAGAATACGAGAATTTGTCCCGTTGCATTTCCGATGAATTGCGAAAATGCAATGAGCGAAAGATTGACGGAGTTGAGCATAAGTTCAATGCACATAAACACTACAATTGCATTTCGCTGTGTGAGAACGCCAACGACTCCCGTTGTAAAAAGTATTGCGCTGAGAATGAGATAATGTTGAAGAGGAATCAAGGTGATATACGAATTTAGAATTTCGATTTACAATTGAATTTTCGGTGGAAAAGTTAGGGAAAATCCGAGGAAGTACAAACTTGCTTTTAAAAACAAAAGAGTCTCCTTTTTGCAAGAAGACTCTTTTTTTGAAAGAACTTCCGTTCATCGCAACAACATAAGCGACGTAATCACGGCAGCAGTAAATGTGATCAACGTAAGCATCACAAGGATAGTTTGTCCGTCCAATAGTTTCGATTTGCCAACAAGGTCAATGTCAATATTTGGGAAAAGTTTTCCTTTCTTAAAAAAATATACATCGGCGAGAAATAATCCGAAGAATAACGCCGTTGCAAATGTTTGTATTTCTTCGCCACGTTGCATAAAAAATGCAAGTGCAATAAAGGTAATAATAGGAACAAGTAATTGCAACGATGCAAATATCTTCTTCCACGAAACGAACCATGATTTTTTAGAATATAAATAATCGGAAATTTGTGTGAACTTTCCATTCACCCAAATCGGTTCGTTTCCATCAACACGAAGCCAAACAGCATCTTTGTTCAGCGAGAGGAAAACGAATTTTTTCATTTTCCCTTCTTCGTTCCATATCATCATTTCGTATGCTAAATCTTCCAATGTATCGGGAAGTTCGGGATGACTGATAAATTCTGCGATACTGTCGCTCGAAAGTCGCATATCGTCAAGTTGCGTTGAAATTTCGATATGTTCTTCCTGCATCGTTGGCATATGGTCGCCGCGCATCAGTTCAAATAACTTGATAACGCCGTCGCGGTTGAGTTGACATGGTGGAAGCGTTGCATATTTTGTGTATCGCTTCATAAATTTCTCCGTTCTTTTATTAAGGTGAAAAAAATAAGTTGAGTGTTGCTAAATATATTATCGGCAAAAAAACGAAATTCTTTAATCAATAATACGTGGGATGTTAATTTGTTGGAAATAAACTTGATCCCGTATGAACTTTTTTCAACATTCCGAAATGTTTGTAGGCAATTTCTGTCGCTTCTCTTCCGCGCGGAGTACGGTGAAGAAATCCTTCCTGCATCAAATACGGTTCGTACACTTCTTCAATCGTTCCCGCTTCTTCACCAACGGCGGCGGCAATCGTGCCAACTCCTACTGGACCTCCTTTAAATTTTTCAATAATCGTGAGAAGAATTCTTTTATCCATTTCATCTAATCCGTTGCTATCTACTTCAAGTTCGTTGAGCGTTTTCTGGGCAACTTCTTTCGTGATGATACGTTTGAATTCTTTTAATGAAGGATCCGCTTGCGCAAAATCTCTGCAACGTTTGAGCAAACGGTTCGCGATTCGCGGCGTTCCCCGCGAGCGAAGCGCAATTTCTTGTAATCCTTGTTCCTTCGCTTCAACGCCAAGTATTTTCGAAGAACGTCGGAGAATTTCTAACAAGATATTCGGCGTATAATAATCGAGCCGGTTGGGAATTCCGAAACGCGAACGAAGCGGCGCGCTTAATAATCCCGCGCGAGTTGTCGCTCCAACAAGTGTGAATTTTTTTATTTCCAGTTGCACACTGCTCGCATTAGGTCCCGAATCGTTGATGATATCCAAACGAAAATCTTCCATAGCAGAATATAAATATTCTTCAACAACAGTATTGAGGCGATGAATTTCGTCAATGAAAAGTATTTCGTCTTGTTCCAACTTCAATAACATTCCCGCTAAATTATACGGTTTGTCGAGGATAGGTCCCGATGTTATATGAATTTTTTTTCCCATTTCGTTTGCGATAATATGCGCAAGAGTTGTTTTTCCTAAACCGGGAGGTCCCGTGAGTAACACGTGGTCCAGCGGTTCTTTGCGTTGTTTCGCGGCAGAAATAAAAATGCGAAGATTGTTCACAATTTTTTCTTGTCCCCAAAATTCGTGGAGCGAATTAGGGCGAAGTGTTGTATCGAAATCGCGCTCGTCTTCCAACTGCTCGGGCGTTGTAATGTACGTTCTGTTCATAAGTTCGGTTGAAAACTACAAAAAATACTTTCTTTGAACAACAATTCTTTTAAAAAAAGGAAACGTACGTTGCGCGTTTGTTGTTTAACAAAAAAATAAATTTTTCATTTGTTTTCCTTAAATTTTCATCGTCCCAACTCTCGGACTGTTATTTGATTTCATTGCTGTTTTTTTTGTAATTTTGTCCACAATAAAAAGGAAATTAATTATTATACCTCTTCGCTACTATTTTCATTTTTTATTTAGTTAAAATCTTTAATTAACGTACGTGGGTTTTCGCTCAATAGTACAGCGTTTTATTTCATTCTTGCGTCAATATACAGCAACGGCAATTATTGTAACTGCTGGTGTTGTGGCTACTGCTGTGGTGGTGGTTCGTACCTTTCGCGACAAGCCAACACTTCCTGCTATTTCCGTTGATACTACGCACCAAAAGAAAATTTTTCCTCCCGAAATTCCATCAACGAAAGATACTCTTCTCAAACCTCAGGAACCTGAATCCGTGTCCGTTGCTCAAGAAATCTTTTCGGAAAACAAACACGTGGATTCAACGAATATCATTTCGAAACCGGAAACTTCTCGCGCAATTGTATCACAACAGATTCCTTCGGTAAAAGAAACTACGAGCGTTGCGGCTTCTCCATTTTCTATAGATAGTACAAAACAAATTACAAAAGCGCAACAAGACACAACGGAAAAAATTTCTTCCGACACATCTGTTGAAGAGAAAAAAACATCTCCCCCCATTACCAAAGATGAAGTAAGCGAAAAAGAAAAAATAGAAGAAGAAAAAGAAGGAAAAATTGAACAAGAAGAAGGAGAAGGGGAAGAAAAAAAGGAAGACGAAAAAATGTCCAAACCATCAAAAGGAACTGTTGAGCCGAGAAGAGATACACTTCGACGCGATGCGCGAATAGATAGTATCGCACTCGGATTAATGCGCGATACTTCGTACATCATCGAAGGCGATTCTTCCGAACGGATACGACAATGGAATTCGAAACAGAGAGTTCCATTGTTTGCATACGCGTTTTCAAAAAAACAACATTCGTTTTCTCTTGCCGTCAATCATCCTGCGTACGAAAAAAAAGTCGAAATGGATACTTCGGGAACATTTATCTTTGTTCGCGAATTTTGGTACGGTAAAGATATGCGTATTCCGCAAACGATGACCTTGGACGAATATATTAAAGAACGAATCGCGTATGAACAACGAAAACTTTGGGAAGATAGCGTGTATTTATACCGTTTCAAAAACGAAGGAAAAGACGCACTCGGTTCGTTGTTTGGAACGATTACGAACATTGATATTCCTATTCCCGCAAATCCGTTGTTTAGTATTTTTGGTCCTCCAAGAATCAATTTGCACGTTTCAGGTTCAGTGGATATTCACGCAGGATTTCGAACACAAAAAAGTGATTTGGTTTCTACTTCGGCGCGCGACCAATTACAAACAGACCCGAATTTCAATCAGGAAGTGCAAGTGAACGTGAACGGAACAATCGGCGATAAACTCAATATTCTTTCCGATTGGAATACGCAACGCACGTTTGAATATGAAAATCAATTGAAACTCAAATACACGGGGTACGATGATGAAATAATTCAAAGTGTCGAAGCAGGAAACGTTTCGATGCAAGCGCCGGGATTTTTTGGAAGCAGCGCCGCATTGTTTGGAGTAAAAGCAAAAATGCAATTAGGTCCCGTTACCTTGTATTCTCTTGTATCACAAAAGAAAGGACAAATAAAAGATGTAACGGTCAAAGGCGGTTCAAAAGAAACACCGTTCGAGGTAAAGCCGTGGGATTATTCCACAAACCACTATTTTGTTGATACGCTGTATAGAAGCAAGTTCGTGGATTATTACAATAATATTCCTTCCATTGTAGATGCGCGCTTGCAGATAAAAGACGAAGAAGTATGGATAACTCGGAGCAACAGCAGACCAGAACCCGGAGACAGAAAAGTTGTTGCTCTGCTGAACCTTCCATCCTACTTGTCATCAGATACTATTCCTTCAGTGTATGATTCTATTCGAGTAATTCAAGGCGGCTCCGGAGGAGATACCGTAGTCGGAAGTTTTTATAAATTAGAAAAATCAGAATACACATTCCATCGAGAAACCGGTTACATTACGTTGAACAGAGCGCCAAGCAACGACCAAGCAATTGCGATTGCATATCGTATCGAAGGCAATACAGGAAATGAAACTGATGATGAAGTGTTCGGCGAATTTTCGAGCGATAATAACAACTCGGAAAGTGTGTTGATTTTAAAACTTGTTCGTCCGAAAAACTTACTCCCTTCGTACACGCAAGCATGGAAAATGCAATTGAAAAATATTTTGAGTTTAGGCGCAAAAAATTTAAAAGACAAAGGATTTGAACTAAAAATTTTCTACGAAAAACTAAACGAAAAAAAAGAAAGCATTAATCCGTTTGGACAAGAAGTAAAATTAGTTACCATATTGGGACTTGACAAACGCAATGCACAAGGAGCAACAATTCCTGACGGCGAATTTGATTTCGCTCCTGGTTTAACAATTGACCAATCGCGCGGCGAAATTATTTTCCCGACGCTTCGTCCTTTTGATTCCACTATCATCAATTATTTCAACTCAACCGATACAGCAATTCTTCAGTATACGTTTCATCAGATTTATGATAGCACGTTGGAAGAAGCGAAGCGTGTTCCGGGATTGGACAACTACATTATTCGCGGGAAATACACTGCGGATATTACTTCGCGGTTTAATCTTGGGTTCAATGTTGTTGAAGGAAGCGTGAAAGTTTTACACAATGGAAGCCCGTTAATCCCCAATGTTGATTATACAGTGGATTATATTTTAGGAGACGTTATCATCAAAAACGAATCTGCTCTTGTTCCGGGAGCAGATTTGCAAATTTTGTTCGAACAAAATGATTTATTCCAACTTGCTTCAAAAACATTATTAGGCGCGCGGCTCGAAACAGAACCGTTCCCCAACACGATACTTGGTGCAACGTTAATGAATCTGAATCAGCAAACGTTGAGCGACAAAGTGCGATTAACAGAAGAGCCAACAAATAATTTGATGATGGGTTTCGATTTTAAATCATCAATTTCCATGCCGTTGCTCACGGATGCATTGAATGCGCTTCCGCTGTTTCAAACGCGAGAGCCTTCAGAAATTGTTATTACTGCCGAAGCCGCATATATGGACCCGAATGCGAACACAAAAAAAAGCACTATTGTTGGCGAAACCGATAAAAGCATTGCATACATTGACGATTTTGAAGGCGCGCAACGTTCCATAACACTCGGAACAAGTTTCTCGCAATGGAAACTCGCAAGCCCACCGAAACGGGGATACGATGCGGATACAACGACGGCAACATACCGTTCGAAACTGATGTGGTACACTCCTCCCTCCGGAACAGTTATCAGCGATAGTATTTGGCCCAAACGCAGCACTGCGGCGGGAGAAAACAACGTAACAGTTTTAGATTTGCGAATGAAACCGCGCGAACGAGGTATGTATAATTATACAAAGACTACGACTGATGAAACAGCACGCGAATTAGATTGGGCAGGAATAATGCGCGCAATGAGTTCTTCGTCGAATAATCTTGTGAATCAAAATATGTCGTACATCGAAATTTGGATGCAAGTAAGAAACAACGACGACCTTTCTACCGGAAAAATGATGATTGATTTGGGACAAATTTCCGAAGACATCATACCGAATTATACATTGAATTCGGAAGACCTCATAGCATTTTCGGTTCCAAACGGAATCCTCAATGTGAACGAAGGTGAAGATGTTGGTCTTGATATGCTAACAGATGAACAAGAACGAAATGCAGATACATTAAGAAAAAAACTGAAACAACCTGTTGACCCGACGGTGCTGATCGGCGACGCAAGTGGAGACAATTATGATTTTGCCGGTCCATCCTCTAATAATTATTCAAACATCAACGGAACCGATAACAATCACGAAAGCATTGCGGGAAGATTTCCGGACACGGAAGATTTAAACGGCAACAATAATTTAGACGTATCCAATAATTATTTTGAGTACGAAATTGACTTGAACACTTCTGTTCCCGAACAAAACCCGTTGATTGTTGGAGGCGGAAATAACGGATGGTATCAATTTCGTATCCCGCTTTCCGAAGCAACGCGTCGTATCGGAACTCCTACGCTGGAAAACGTTGAATATATACGCGTTTGGCTATCGGGCTTTCAACATAGCACCGATGTACTTGTTCGTATTGCCGATTTCAGTATTGTTGGAAATCAATGGTTAGAATACACGCGTAACGACAGTGTATTAAAAACATCCGTTGTCAATGTAGAAGACAATCCCGAATATAGTATTCCGCCGGGCGTAGTTCGCGAAAAAGACAAAACGAAACCCGACCAAAATGTTCAGTTCAATGAACAAGCGCTTGCTCTCATTGTAACGGATATGCCCGATGCGCGTAACCAGCAAGATAGCGCAAAATATCAAGCAGTGCGTTATTTTACTTCTCCGATGAAACCGTTGGATGTTCTGAATTACAAACAAATGAAAATGTTCGTCCATGGAGAACAGTACAATGCTGTTACAAGAAATGGATTTCGCTTCATAGATTCGCTCAATTACGATGCCGATTTCTATATTCGTTTTGGAAACGATGCGAATAATTATTACGAATACCGCGCACCGCTACGTCCTGCGGGTTCATCCATCACCCCGGAACAACAATGGCCCAAAGAAAATTTTGTAACCATTGATTTTGCCGAGCTCACTTCTTTAAAACAAGGAAGAGATTCTGCGACAACAGTGAATGTAAAATATCGTCGCGTTTCCAATGGTGTTCCTCGTGCCTATTATGGAGTGCGCGGCAATCCTTCACTTTCCCGCATTGCATATATAGGCATAGGAGTTACAAACCCTCCAAACAATCCATCACCGCAACGATTTCCCCTTGATTTGGACAATGTTATTTCCGGGGTCGTGTGGGTAAATGAATTGCGACTTGTTGATGTTGACAACACTCCCGGTTGGGCATATCGTATAAACTCCAGCGTTAAACTCGCAGACTTGGGAAATGTGCGAGTATCGTATTCAGAAACAGACCCATTTTTTCATACGCTCGAACAACGCTTCGGAAGCAGAGAAGTTGCAAAGGATTTAGGATTTAGTTTTGATATTGGTTTTGAAAAATTCTTGCCGCAAAGTTGGCAAGGAACAACATTGCCGTTCAGTTATACGTACTCGCAACGAAAACGACAACCACGATATTTTCAAGGCACCGATATTATCGTAGAAAAAACTATTCATCGGCTACAACAAGAAGGCAACAACACCGATTCTCTCGAACTTTCCTCCCAAACGCGCTCTGTTGCACACGTGTTTGCAATGCCGACTATTCATTTTGCTGTTCCCTCAAACGCATGGTTTATTGACCAAACAATCAATCGGCTCTCGTTTTCTGCTAACTACAATATTCAGCGCGATACGAACCCGCAATTTCTTTCCAGCGAATTATGGGGATGGAATGGAAGAATTTCGTACGATTTATCGTTTCCTGCAGATTATTATATTCAGCCATTTAAAACCGTTTTTGCAAATATTCCTATTCTCAAAGACTATAAAGAATATAAATTCTTTTACACGCCGGGAAAAATTCAATGGAATGTTGATGCACGGCGCGATAGAAAAGAAGAAATAGCGCGAGCAGGAAGAAAAAAAAATTTGACATCAAATTTTCTTGCAAATCGTTCGTTCGGATTCGGATGGAAAGTGAGCGAAGGCGGATTGCTGAACGTGAACGGAAGTTATTCTCTTTCTGCTGAAAGTGTTCCGACGCACCTCGAAGAAGATTCTTCTACTCATACACTCTATTCGTTTTCTAAAATCGTTCGAAAGTTATTTGTTTCCAAAAAAATTGTTGACCTTGGTGAAGATTCACGATACGGACAAAATGTTTCGTTGCAATTGAAGCCAACAATTCCTAATGTATTTGATATTCCCAAGTATCTCGATTTGGGCGGCGGATACAAAGTTGATTACGGATGGTCATCGAAATTTCAAGGGGAAATCGGTCAAAGCGCAGGATGGAGCAATCAAATTGATTTGGGTTTTAATGTGAAGTTGAAACAACTTGCAGACTTGTGGTTTCCCGTTGGAACCGGCCGAACAGAAGCGCCAAAACAAGAACTGGTAGAACGCGGAAGAGGACGAGGAATGCGTGAACGAAAAGAACTTCTTCCGGATTCGACACAAAAAAGTACACCGCCCGATACAACGTACGATGAGAAAACACCAAGCGTTCCCATCGGAGAAAAATTAGGTGAACTTGCGCGAATGTTTCTGAAAGTTCCGTTGTTAGATTATGATAACATCCAAATCAATTTTTCTCAAACCAATAAATCTGCAAACAGCGGCATTGCCGGTGAAAACGCAACGGGACTTCATAACTTTTGGGGTTCACAATTTTTTTCAGGAAGCACCATAGAAAACGGACCATCAGCGTTGTATCAGTTAGGATTAACGCGTTCTCCCGGAGATATTCGCGCACGGAAATTTTTTCAACCGAAATATGATACGTTGGGAAATATTATCAAAGATTCGCTCGGAAGAATTCTCGGCGACACCATTCGCCCGCAATTAGTGGATGATTATGGGCAAACGAACAAACTCACGTTGAAAACTTCGCGCAATTTGTGGGAAGGTGCGCGCATTGAATTGAACTGGTCTGTTGGATGGGCAAATAATGAAAATGAAGCATTCAACACGGATTTTGACGGAAACAAAGTCGCTTCTTCAACTTCGTTTCGCGGCGGCGGAAGTATTGACAGAACATTTTTGATGTTGCCGATTCCTTTGTTTAAGCCAACGAAATCGTATTTAAAAAACGTCGGCACAATTGCTTTAAAAAAATCTTCCGGCGGTTCTCTCTCCAATGAAGATGTTGCTAAAGCGTTTGAAGAAGGATTAGAAACTTTTCCGATTCTGAGTAAAATTTTAGGTGAGTTTGTTCCGCGTGCAAATTATTCGTTCCGTTGGGGAGGATTAGAAAAAATGTCCACCTTCACCGGAATTTTTTCTTCTTTGAGTTTCGAGCATACGTATCAATCTACATTTACGCGGACGTTCACCGTATTATCCGATAGAAAAACACAACGCACAGAAAACGCAAAAGTGATGTTTGCATTTCAGCCGCTTGCAGGGATCAATGCGACATTTGTGGAAATGTGGAAAGGGAATCTGAATTTTTCTCTGCGGTACAATACACAAACGGCGTACGACCTCGTTGCGTCAAGCGCAGATATGAAAGAAACGTTCACGCGGGAAATTGCAGGAACGCTCGGATACACAAAACGCGGATTTGAAATTCCGTTGTTTGGATTTTCACTGCAAAACGATATTGATTTCAGTTTTAATTTTACCCTCTCTGAAAATTCCGCTAACTCGTACGATGTACTCACACTTGCGCAAGACCAAAAAGGAATTCCGCAAGGAGGAACAACACGTACACAAATGGAACCGCGCATTCGCTACATTTTGAGTTCGCGTGTTTCTCTTGCAATTTTTTATCGCTACACCAGCATCAAACCTGACGAAGGCGGATCCAACATTCCTGGAACAACAACAAACGAAGCAGGATTAGATCTGAAGATTTCGATACAGTAAAAGTTGTACGATTTGAAAAAGTTGCGTGTTTTTATATCCTGAAACGCACCGTAATTCCTTTCACAAAATTTTTATACGAAGGAATAACCGAAATGTTGTTGTTCTCAATTCGATGAAGATACGGAATCCCTACCCCGATTGCGCTTCCGACAATCGCACCAACAATGATATCCGTCGGGAAATGCGCGCCGGAAAAAATGCGCATCAATCCTACGGAACTTGCCGCGCTCATTGATACAGACCAAACCGTTTTGCTGGATTGGGAACGAGGATAATACGCAGAATACACACTCGCAAGAAACGTCATCGAAGCAAACGCCCAAGTCGTATGTCCCGAAAAAAATGAACGGTCGCCTTCAATATCTTGACGCAATGACAACGGCGCATTTTCATTATACACATACGGACGATTTCGCTTCAGTGTTCCTTTGGCAATCGAAGGAAGAAACGTTGCAAGTAAAGCAGTTTCAATATACATTGTTGAAATTGTTTTCCAATCGTCTCTCATATTTTTATCTGAAATAATGAAACCAACAGGAGCGGCAATGCACGCAGCAACCAGATAATCGCTTCCGAGAGAAATTTTTTCCGAGGCAAATTGTGTTGCCCATCGGTCGAAAACATTGATTTCGTTTCTCTGGAGTTTGGAAATTTCATTCAACGATAACGATTTCAATGAATCATCAAGTGAAGCCACAAGAAATGCAATTCCGATACTTCCCGCAACGATTATTCCGTCTTTTTTCCACGAACTTTCAAACGGAGATTGAGCAACGGAAAGAGAATAAAAAAATGGGATGAGGAAAAAAAGAATTGCAGAGTTATGCAAAACCTTTAAGGTTTTTTGTTGTTGAAGTGAACAAAAGTATTTCTGTAAAGCAAATTTCATTACCGTAAACCCTTGAAGGTTTTTATGAACCATTTTCATTCCGTCAGCAAATTCGCGGCAACTGTTCTCCGCTTAACATATCAACAACACGCGTTCCGCCGATTTTGCTTTTCATTACTACAACTCCGCTATGCTCATCAACAACTTCGCCGATAATCGTTGCATTTTTTCCGAACGGATGTTGTCGCATTGCGATCAATATTTTTTCTGCGTCATTTTTTTCTACAAACGCAAGAAGTTTTCCTTCGTTTGCAATATACAGCGGGTCAAAACCAAGAATTTCGCATGCGCCGGTAACTTCTTCTTTCACAGGAATTTTATCTTCAGTAATACCAATTCCTTTGTGTGCGCTTTCTGCAATTTCATTCAATACGCTTGCAACGCCTCCTCTCGTAGCGTCGCGAAGAACGTGAATGTTGTTGCTTGCAGAAAACATCGTTTCAACCAAATCATTCAAAGGCGCCGTGTCGCTTTGAATTTCTGTTTCAAATTGCAATCCTTCGCGCATACTCATTATTGCAATTCCGTGTTCCGCAATAGTTCCGCTTAAAATTATTTTGTCGCCAACGTTCACATTTTTCGGCGAAATATTTCTTTCCTTTCCAACGATTCCAATTCCCGAAGTGTTGATAAAAATTTTATCACCTTTTCCTTTATCCACAACTTTTGTATCGCCTGTAATGATTTGCACGTTTGCTTTCTTCGCCGCTCCTTGCATTGATTGAACAATGCGCCACAACTCTTCCATCGCAAATCCTTCTTCAATAATAAAAGCGCAGGAAAGAAACAGCGGTTTTGCTCCGCACATTGCTACATCATTCACTGTTCCGTTCACCGCAAGTTCGCCGATATTTCCTCCCGGGAAAAAAATCGGATTGACAACGTAGGAATCCGTAGAGAATGCAAATCGTATCCCGTTTATTTCTACGATTGCGCCATCGTGAAGCGGCTCAAGAAATGCATTTTGAAATTGAGGAAAAAATATTTTCTGAATAAGTTGTTGGGTAAGTTTTCCTCCGCTTCCGTGTGATAGAAGAACAGAAGGATAATCAGAGATAGGAATTGGACAAGAAAACATATTCGGGATTTTAGAATGACAATTTTAGATTTTCTATTGAGAAAAATTTCTGCTGTACGCTAAATGCTAATTGCTATTTGCTCTCTGCGCTTTCAATGCCGATGCAAATCCTTATGCATAATTTTTCGTGTTTCGTGTAGTCTATCGTCGGCAGGTAAATCTATAAGGTAATTATTCATCTCTTCATCATTTTCCGCCTGAAGAAGTTTTGCAACATACTCAGTGACGCTTCTCGGAAAAATATTTTCTCGTTCGTACAAATTTCTTTTTGCAAGCAAAATGCGCGATGACTCCACACAACTTTTCGGAAGCGAAAAAAGTTTATTCAGCAATTCCTTGTCGTGAAAAATATTCCCGGTTACATACATTTCATTCGCAATTCTCAACGCATCGTCATTTGTTAAACCCCATTCTGCGGCGAGCGTTATTCCAGCAAGAAGCAGATGTACAATTGCGCTTCCATCGGGACTTCGCAATTCAACCGTTTGTCTTCCAATCGTATCGTGAAATTCCGTTGTTTGCTGCGGATTTAATTTCATCGCAAGATTACTGACATTTGACCATCCAAGCGGAACACGAATCATCGCACTACGATTTAAATCGCTCCAGCAAATTTTTGTCGGTGCTTCCTGATTTGGCACCAACCGCAGATATGCGGATGAAACGGTATTGCCAAATGCTGTGAGCGAATCGGCGTACGTACATAGTCCACCGATAACTTTTTTTGCTTCGAGTGATAATGTTCCATTGTCATCGAGCATACGATTTTTCCCATCACGCATAACCGCGATATGAAAATGCATACCATTACCCGCAATTCCTTCTTCCAGTTTTGGTGTGAACGTAGCAACACAATTATTTTTATGCGCAACATTTCGAACAAGCCACCGGGCAAGCACAACATTATCTGCGGCATCTTCAATCGGCATCGGCAGAAATTCGATTTCAAATTGTTCGCCGCGTTTTCCGTCAATTTCGTTTTCATCTCCGCTAATGTTTTCGATGTAACCAACTTCGCTGTGTGTGTACTTTACTGCGCCGGTGATTTGTGTAATATAGCGCGCCATTTCGTTCACAATTTCTCCGCTTTTGATAAATGGTGCAGAGCCGTGATAGCCGCGTTGTTTTTGCCCAATGAATGTTCTTGCTGTTGTTTCGCTCAACAAAAAAAATTCCAGTTCGCCGAGAGCATACAAATCTGCCGATGTTTTTTTTCTGAATAAATCGGCGGCGCGGCGCAAAATCGTATCGAGCGCAAATGGTGCAAACGTTCCGTCGCGCAAAAAATATCTGCAGATAAAATCCAAACTTCTATCATCGAAAGGACTAAAGAATGCAGTTTTGTACACGGGAACAACATACAAATCGGAAAGAGAAATATCTACCATTCCTTTGAACAGCGACGAACCGTCAACGCGTTCACCTTCGGCAAGAATGCGTTCCGCCTGCATTCGATTGCAAACGGGAATTTTCAATTCTTTCAGTTTTCCGTCGAGCGCAGTGTAATGAAACGTAATATGTTCAATGTTTTTCAACTCGATGATACGAATGAAATCTTCACGCGTAAATTGTTCACGCGGTTTATCGGCGAGTACCGAAACGGGGTTTGCAAGCGCGTAGTTGAAATTCATAAAAAAATATTTGCCTCGTTGGTGTTCTGTTACTTGAGCAATAAAAGTTTTCTTGTTTGTTTTTCATTTTCGGAAACAAGTTGATAAAAATACATTCCGCTCGGTACATTGGTTGCGTCAAATTCTATGTTGTGCATCCCTTTATTTTTTACTTCGTTCTTCAATAACTCCGCTACTTCTCTTCCTAACGCATCGTACACTTTCAAAGAAACAAGCGCAGTAGTGGATAGTGAAAAGCGGATAGTGGTCGTTGGATTAAACGGATTCGGATAGTTTTGAAGCAACAAGGTATTGGAAGGAAGAAGATTTCTTTCTTCTTTCACATCGGTAACAACTTCTGCAACAACAAATACGCTATCCTGCAACGTATCCGCATTATGCGTAAAAATAATATGCGCTGAATGTACACCAACATTCGAAGATGAAAACGAAACAGAATATTTTTTTTGTGAATGTGCCGCAAGAGTATCAAAGTTCGGGACAACGGAAAATGCGCTATCCGTTGTTGTAATTGAAGAAATAACAAGCGGAACCGTTCCTAAATTTTGAACAAAAAAACTATCGGACACAAGCGAGTCAATAAATACAGAAGTGAACACAATGGTATCTTTATCCACAGCAAACATGGGCGCATTCCATACAACGCCAAAATTCTTTTCCGTAAAATGTTCGCCGTCAATGAGCGTTACGGTGTGCGTTCCGTTCGCGGGAGACGTCGAAATCCATTTTGCAGGAGGAATAATTATTGCGGAATAATTTCCGGGTTTCACAAGTTGAAAACGATATTCGCCATTCTCATTTGACAACAGAGAATCTTTTTTAACTCCCGTCAATCGAATTTTGAAATCCTCTAACGTTCCTTCACTCGAATCACGAATGCCATTTCCATTTTCATCGTTGAAGACAATCCCACTGATAGTTCCGGGAAAGCGAAGTTTCCAAATTCCATTTGCCTGCAGCGCATAAATATTCATCGAATCAATTGCTAACACTGCGTAATTGCTTCCACTTGTCAAACTATCGGAAGTGCGGATAAATGTTTCTCCGTAATTGCGGGAAATATAAACTCCACCTGTCGAATTCAACGGCTCTCCGTACGTTCCCACATACACATAACCGGGATTTTCGAGCGATACGGATAGTCCCCACGTGTTGCGATTATTCAGTTGTGGAATATCATACCACGTATCGCCGCCGTCGGATGTTTTCATAAACCCACGAACACCTCCCCAACGAGCCGCATACGCAATGCGCGGTTCGAAGTGGTCAATTACAAGTATCGGATATTCGCCACTGTGAAGATGTTTTTGTGTCCACGTCATTCCGCCATCCGTAGATTTCCATAAACCATTTCCGTTATCGCCGACGTATAAAATTTTATCGTTATCGGGACGAATGACGGCACAATCCCACGAGTTAAAACCAACTCCGGTTCCTCCAACATCATTTGTTCTTCGCACGAATTGCCACGTGCTTCCGAAATCCACGCTTTTGTACAACGTATCGCCGCCTTCGGTGTACATCAAATCGCGATGATTCGGTTCGTAAGCAATAGGACGTCCGTAGTAGGAAAAATTTCCGCTCCACGTATGAAACCACGTTTGTCCCCCGTTTGTTGTTTTCATTATTCTATCGGGAGGACCTGCTTCTTGTCCAACAACCATTGATAATGTATCGCTGGGATGCACGGCGATAAATTTTATCTGATTTCCGTTGCTCACCGTATCGTAAGAATGCCACGTTCTTCCGCGGTCAAGACTTCGGTAAATAATGTTGTTGCCGGAAGCGCAATAAACCGTATTATGATTTTGCGGATTGTATGCAAACGGGTCGCCTAATCCTCCGCCGTTTATTTTTTGCACCCAAACAGCGTTTGTTTGCGAAAAGCATTGTGTAGCGATGAAAGAAAAGATGAGGAAATATTTTTTTTGAAGTATAAATTTGAACATAGAAATAATGAAGAATGAAATAAAAATGTATTGCTGAATACTACTTTATTAAAACCAACTTTTTCACATTTGTTTTCCCATTCACACTCAGCGCATAAAAATATATTCCGCTGCCCAGCGTCGTCCCATCAAGCGAAACAGTGTGCGAACCTTGATTACGTTCGCGAAAAAGAGTTCGAAGGTTGTTTCCGAGAATATCATATAATACCAGCGAAACATCGGCATCGGTGGAAATCCAAAAATCTATTGTCGTGTTGGAGTTAAACGGATTCGGATAATTTTGCGAAAGAAGAAACTCAATAGGAAAAGAAAACTCTTGAACAGGTTTCAGCATCGGCGCAGTAGTTTCAACTGTTGCTGAATCTTCGCTCATTACTTCCACAACTCCTTTTCCCGTTGCAAGCCAAGCATCGTACGTGCGTTGACCTAAATTATTGAAATCAAATTCATTTCCGATATTTTCATCGCGCAGAAATTCAATCGTAGATTTCGTTATCGGTTGATACAGTAATTGCGCAGAAACTTTTACCACTTCTTTCGGCATCGCGTATGACGTAACATCCCAATATGCACCGTCGTCGTAATGATAGCCAACAGGTTCTGCCATTCGTTCCCGAAATGCAGAATACGAAAACCCGCGCGGAGGAATTCTGTTGTCAAAATATACCGAATCGTTCAATGCCGCAAATCCCGAAGGACCAGCGGGAATACTGAATAATGCAGATGCAGTTTGCGATATTCCCAATTTCACCTGATACAATTTCAGTTGCGCATCTTCGAGGAGTTCGCCGCTTGCTTTATTGAAAAATCCGGAACGAAATATCGTATCGCCGTATTCACTGAAACCATAAACTGCAATCCACATTTTACGCGCAGAAACTCCCGTAGGCAGTTTGTGTCCAGTGGTATTGGTAATTCGCACTAATACGCGAACAGAATCATTTACTCTTCCAGCAGAAATTTCAAACACGGATGATTCTCGCAGCAGTTTCCTGCTTCGTTCAACGCCTTTCTTCAATGCAACGGTATCAACATCGGGAAACACATCGAGAAAGTAAGGAATAATTTTCGGAAGAAATGTATTTGCGCCGGTAAAATAATGTTGAGCAACATCGAAATACATTCTACCATTGAGTGAATTTTCGCTCATCACTTTCGGCATATGACACGTTTGACACGTTCCCGCTTCACCTTGTTGTGCAAACCAACTCAACAACCATTCGCTATATGTTCGCTGCGCCGGTCCGTAGGTATGGGACGCTTGAAAAACATTATGCGCCGTCGGGTCGGCAGCATACGGATTACTTTGGTCGTGGCAAACACCGCAGAACGCACTTTGTTTCAGAAACGTATCGCGAAATGTTTTATGCGGAGAATTCTTATTGGAACGTGAACCGCGCTTCCTATCGGGTAACGATTGAATAATGTATTGCGCATTGCCATATCCACGCGGAGGTCCCATTTGCATATCGTACAACGCAGAGGAATCGGGATGCATCGCGTCAACCATTCGATGACAAAAATCGCAATTGGTTTCAAAAAAATCTTTCCGTCGGTATTCTTCGCCATTAGGTTGTGCGCGACCTTCCAACCAACTTACAGGACCGTGACATCGCGCGCACCAATCGCTGCGAAGAATATCGAACTTGGAAGAAATTGCGAGCGCAGACCAATACAACGGGTCGCGTGTGAGCATTCCGTGCATACTTCCGCGCCATTCGTTGTAAATTTTTGGATGACACGATTGACATGCTTGCACGCTATCGAACGGGGCAACGTCGCCGATTTGCGTTCCCGGCATATGGAGATGTAGGGGATTCCATTGTTGCAGTTTATCCGAAAAAGCAATGATGAAACCTCCTAATAAGACGAAAACGAGAAGACTCGTTGTTTTGTAAGAAAAAAACTTCTTCAAGAGTATTGTTGTAAAAATATTGGTTGTGCCGCTCTCGTGTTTATTCAAGAATTGACGGAAAAAACTTTCCTGTGTCCTTATTTCATAACGGTGAATTTTTTTGTTTCGCTGTAACTCAACTTGCTCGCCTCGGCAAGTGAGCCTTGTTGCGATACATTTAAGCGATAAAAATATATACCGCTTTGTAGGTGCGTTGCATCAAATTGTATTTCGTGTTCTCCTGCACCTTGTACTTCGCTGTGAATCAATTCCGCTATTTCTCTTCCAAGAATATCAAAGATTTTCAAGGACACAACACTATTCACGAATAACGAATAACGAATAACGGTTTTCGGGTTAAATGGATTGGGAAAATTTTGCGCAAGGGAAAATTTATTCTTGTCAAGTGTAACTTCATCAACGCCCGAAGGAACGAACGAACCGCTATAACCGAAGAGAAATCCTCCGCCAAACGGTGCAACGCTCGCAGGAATAAATATTGCATTGGAAATGTTTTCCCAATGAGGAATAGAAACGCTCCCTTCTCCTATGGATAAATCGAACGTCAAGGAAGTAAATCTGTTGGCGCTGTCGAGGATAACGGTTCCCAAATACGGATTCCCTAACGGGTCGCTGAATGCAAGCCCAAACGTTCCCGACGAATGATCTCCGACAATAGAAATATAATATGTTCCGTAATGTTCGATGTCGTTCAACGCTTCGTTGGTTGAATCGAATGTTGTAGAGTTGAGTATGCGGTGAATTCTTGTTTGCGGATACAAACTACCTTCGCTGTAATGCGAATGAGAAGTGTTTGCTCTTCCTCCGGTTAAATAATTCCACACAACATACGTTCCGAAAATTTCCTGGAGTGAACTTCCGTAAGAACGCATTGCGCTGTCAATGGCATTAAGTCCTGAAGTTTGACCGATGGTTTCTTCCCAGATTTTTTTTATAGCAGGCACGCCGAAATTTTCGGAAACACAATGCCCGAATACGGCGGCAGAATATTCGTGTTCACCGTTCGCCGTTTCTAACGTTAAATGCGGCGCACGAAAAACACCAGCGGGGGTATTGAGATACAAATAATAATCGTTGATAGCATCGTACGCAATATCTTCAATCCACGTTGACGATATTTCCAGCAGCCACGAACCGATTTCGTAACCATAGACAAACTGAACCGCGTGAAAAAACTCGTGCGCGGCTGTTACTTTCATCGGCAATGTTCTATCGGGATATCCGAAGCCGTCAAAATTCGGGTCAACGTGAATATAACTTGACCAACCTCCGCGCCCAAGATAATTCGGGAAAAATGTTTCGGTAAACGTTACTCCGTATGCGCCGGAGTTTCTGTGCATATATATATCATACAAATTATTTCCGCCTCCCGCCGTTCCATCGGGTGCAGGAGAGTCGTAACCGAGAGTATCTAATTCAAATTTCCAAACTCTGTCAAAAATTTCTGCCGTTCGGTCTACATAATCGGGAATTCCGTTTTGAGGATTGATGTCAACTGTTGGCTGATACACTGCGTGCGTTCCCGTTGTATCAAAATGAATGCGAAATTTTCCTTCGGGCGTGTTGTAAAACTTTTGTTTCTGAGGTCGTGCAAGAAACGTCTCAATTTCGTTTTGGGTAAAAAAAGATGACGACTTCATTTCTTTCTGTAACTTCATCAAAGTTGGCGTTCCGCATTTTTCAACTCCGGGAATTGCTTCGTAAAATAGTTTATCAAGTTGTGTGCGGTCAACAATGTTGTACAACAAATTAAGGAGATACTCATCGTGTGAAAGTTTTCCACTTTTGTACGCTTCTTCAATTTTTCCACGTATTGAAGTTCGCGGTTTATTTTCTTCGGAAAAAAGAATTGACGTTGTAAAAAACAGTACTGTGAAAAATATGATTGTGTGTTTCATTGTGGTTATTAAAAATTCTGACTTCTATCTACTAACTACTTACTTAAAACGTTTCCATCTGTATCACATTCAACAATTTTTCCAATCGCAAGTTTTTCGAGCGGCGAAAGAATTTTTTCTTTATCGCCAACAACGACGATACAAAGTTTTTCCGTTTGAAAATATTTTTGCGCTGCATTGTGAACGTTTTCTTTCGTCACGTTGAAAAGGTTATCCGAAAGCGAATTGAAATATGAATCGGGCAAACGATACAACGCAATTTCAGTTAATTGGCTTGCGATTTGTCCCAGCGTTTCGAACGTGCGCGGCAACCGTTGCACCACTGCGGTTTTATACATTTGAAATTCTGAATCGGCAACAACTTCTTCGCGCATTCGATTTATTTCGTATAGAAATTCTATTATCGAACTATCGGTAACTTCGGTTTTCACTCCCGCGCTCGCAACAAACGGTCCGGCAGATTTTCTGAAACCGAAATTGGCATACGCGCCGTACGTGTAACCTTTCGCTTCGCGCAAATTCAAAAACAATCTTCCGCTGGAACTTCCGAGAATATGCTGCAACACAGTGAGCGTGTAATAATCTTCCGTCGCGCGATTTGTTCCAAGTTGCCCCACGCGAATTTCCGTTTGCGGCGCATCGGGTTTGTGAACGAGATAAATTTTTACGTCGCTCGGATTTTCGGCTTTGGAAATCGTTGAACTCGGAAGCGTTTTCATTTTCCAATCGCTCAGATATTTTTTTGCAAGCGTTATTGCTTCGTCTTTCGTAATATCGCCGACGAAAATAAGTGTCGCATTATTTGGCGCGTAATATGTTTCGTAAAAACTTTTTACATCGCTCACCGAAAGATTTGTTACGCTTGCCGAATCTCCGCTCACTTGATTTCCATACGGATGATTTTCATACAAACGTTTCGCAAATACTTTCGAAGCGACTGCTGTTGCTTGATCTTTTTGTTGGGATAAACCCGTGAGTAAATCATTTTGCAAGCGAGAAAATTCTTTTTCTGGAAACGTCGGATTGAGAAGAACGTCAGCAAAACTTGCAAACGATGCATCGAGATGTTCTTTCAATGTTGTGAGCGAAAGAAACGAGCCATCATAATTTGCGCTTGCAGCAAATTGCGCTCCGAGAAAATCGAATGCGTCGGCAATTTCGAGCGACGATTTTGTTTTCGTTCCTTCATCAATCATCGAAGCCGTGAATCGCGCAACACCGGATTTTCCATTTGCATCGGCATCAGCGCCGGTTTGAAATACGAGTTGCATCGTAACAACGGGAAGTTTATGATGTTCGACAAGCATCAATTTCAATCCGTTCGGAAGTTCCGCGCGTTGAATTGTTGGAAGCGAAATCGCAGAAAGTTGTCCCGGTTTCGGTTGAATAGTACGGTCGAGTTGTGTGAATGCGGTTGATGTCATTAACAAAATTGTTA
>VGWC01000038.1 GCA_016873775.1 Ignavibacteria bacterium
AATCGTTCGGACGAGTTTTTGTAACGAGATGTACTGCAAACTCAATCACGTTATCGGCAACAGGAACGCGGCGAACTAAATCCTGAAAGAACATAATTTCTTTCGCCGATAAAATTTTATCTAACTTTGGAACAACCGAACTCGTCGTTGATTTTACAATTGCTTGTTCTTCTTTCGCCGAAGGATAATCGAGCCACAAGTTGAACATAAATCTATCAAGTTGCGCTTCGGGCAATGGATAGGTTCCTTCCTGTTCAATCGGATTTTGTGTTGCGAGAACAAAAAACGGTTCGTCGAGATGATATGTTTGTCCCGCCGCAGTTACATTGTGCTCTTGCATTGATTCCAAAAGTGCGGCTTGCGTTTTCGGCGGTGTGCGATTGATTTCATCGGCGAGTACAATGTTTGCAAACACAGGACCTTTGACAAACTTAAACGATTTTCCACCGCTCGTATTTTCTTCGATGATTTCTGTTCCCGTAATATCGCTCGGCATCAAATCAGGAGTGAATTGAATCCGGGAAAATTTTAAGTCGAGAACTTCGGCAAGTGTTTTGATGAGCAATGTTTTCGCAAGTCCCGGAACGCCGACAAGCAAACAATGTCCGCGAGCAAGTAGCGCGATTAGTAAATGCTCGACAATTTCCGTTTGTCCGACAATTATTTTACCGATTTCCGATTTTATTTTTTGATGCGCAGATTTAAGTTCGGTTACTGCTTCGATATCGTTCAATGTTTGTATGGGTTTTGTTGTATTCACAAATTTTTGATAGTTGGTTGGTTCGTTAGTTCGTTTGCTGGTTAGTTTGTTGATTCAATAACGAACAAACGAACGAACCAGCAAACAATCAAACTAAAGTCTCGATTCCCAGTAAATATTTTTTTTCAGTTCTTCAATCCACTTGCGATATTCGTTCGAACGTTTGTAGTTCAACGCAAGTTTCTCGATGCGTTTCCAATCGTCACGCAAATTCGCTTGGTGTTCAAGTGTTTTATTTTTTAGATAGACAATTTGAAAACCGCTGTTTGTTCCTGCTATTGCTCTGAGCGGCGGCGAAATACTTCCGACAGACAAAGTATCGAGAACGGATTTCAGTTCGTCATCAAGTTGTGCAAACGGTTGTTCTTCCATTACTCCACCCTTGAACGATGTTTCGTCGTCTTCGGAATATTTTTTTGCGAGTTCAGAAAAACTTTTTCCTGCAGCAACAGAATCCTTCAATGATTGTAAAAAATTTATTGCTACAGTATCGTCGCTTGCGCTTTTTCCGACGCGAATAAGAATATGCCGCGGATGAACGGATTCTCCTCTTCGTTCGAGCAATTGAATCACATGAAATCCGAATTGCGTTTTCACCACAGGCGCAAACTCGCTATCGCTCAACGCAAACACCGCTTCTTCAAATTCTTTTACAAATTGGCCTCTGCGCACAAACCCCAAATCCCCACCTTCGGAAGCAGAACCCGGGTCATCAGAATACTGTTTTGCAAACGAAGAGAAATCTCCGTTCAATCGAAGACTATCTAAAATGCGTTGCGCTTTTTGTTCCGCCGCACGTTGAACTTCTGAATTCGGTTTCGGTATATTAAAGATATGCGCCAATTCAACGGTGGCAGGAATAATGGGCAAACTATCTTTGTATTCGCTGAAGAACATTTCAACGTCGCGCGCTGAAATATATTCGTTCCCAAATTTTGTTTGTTGCAATCGCTGTGCAAGAAGTTGTTTCCGCATTTCATCGCGAAACTCAATTTTTATCCTCGCAAGCGACATTCCGTACAGTTCCTCCAGTTTTTTTTCACCGCCGGCTTGCGATGCTCGTTGCTGAACGATGGCATCGAGTTGCTGCTGAACTTCATCATCCGAAACATTAACGCTTTCTTCAATTGCTTGCGCAAGTATTAATTTGTCGGTAATCATTCCTTCCAGGATTTGTTTTTTTATTTCCAGGGAAACCGTGTCTATGCGATTGTTGAACATATAAAAATCCACCTGCGCATTCAGTTCCGATTCGAGAATGATTTCGTTATCTACAACGGCAATAATGCGTTCCAACGATTTGTGTTGCGCGTTTGTTAGCAAAACATTGCTTCCGCAAATCAGAAGCAAGAAGAAGAAATTGATGAATTTATTTTCCACCGGGAATATCGAACGTTTGAACATCAACAGAATATTTATTTTTTAATTGATGAAGAAATTCTTCGTAGCGTTGTTTTCGCATGGCAATGACTAATCGCTGGCGAATTTCGTCGCGCACAAAATTGAACGGCGATACTTCTCCTTTGCGCTGCATTGCATCAACACGAACGATGGCAAATGTTTGTCCAGTTGCAATAGGAAAAGAAATTGCTCCCGAGCGTAACGATAGTACAACGTTCCACATTTCCTGCGAAGGAATCGTTTGTTTTGTAAAAAAACTTTTCTCAAAAATCTGCACAATTTCTGTGTTTCTGTTTTTTGAAATTTCTATTTGCGTTTCCCAAGCATTGCCGCGTAAAATTTTATTGCGAAATTTATTTGCTTCGTCGCGCAACCGAAACACGATTCCGCTCAGTATCACTTGGTCAACGGCAGCAAGAAATTCTTTGCGATGCGTATTGAAATACGACCGCAGTGTATCTTCGTTCATTGCTGTATCATTCGGAAGATAGACTTCGTTTTCCAGCAATCGTTGAATAAGCAGTTGTCGTCGAAACGCTTGCAGTTGTTCGCGGATTCGCTCATCGTCGCCTAAGCCGTTTTTCTGCGCTTCGAGAAACAGAAGCGTTTCGTTCACCCACGCATTGATATACGAGCGACGTTCGTATTCGGGGTGTAATGTTTCTATTTGTTTTTGTATTAACATTTCGCCGTCAATTTTTGCAACGTATTCTGCTGGCGGCTGCTTGCGGGAACATCCAATGAGTACGCATGCCGATATTCCGAGCATCATTCTTACAAGGTTCAATCAATGCCTCTTCGCCTGCTATTGCTATTTCTTTTTTGCCACGGATTTCCGAACAACATCGCGGTACATTTTTACTGAAATTTTTTTCTTCACGCTTTCTATCCATTCATTCTCCAAACGTTTTGCTTCACTATCCTGATAAACGTTGGAAACTTCAGAACCCGCTTCGTCGAAGGTTTTCAATCGCGATGAATCTTTATCGTTGACATAAAATATCGTGTACCCTTTTCCTTCAACAAGAAACGGTTTGTTATATGTTCCTTTTTCCATTTTCCACGCTAATCGTGTCATCGTATCTTGGTCAGCAGGAAGCCAATCGAGCATTCCTTTTCTAAGCCGCATCAAGATAGAAGCGTTTTCCGTCAGTGCAACAGTATCGAATGTTTCTCCTTTTTGCAACCGAAGGAACGCTTTGTTTGCCAACGTATCATTTCCGACATAAATTGCACTGAGGTTGACGCGATTGGGAAAGCGAAATTTTTCACGATTATTTTCAAAATACGCATCTAACGCTGAATCGGTAACGAAAATTTTTGACCATACTTCTTGTTGTTCTGCGCGGTAGAGAATTATTCCATCGCGAAATTCATCGAGCATTTGTGCAAAAACGGGAAAGCGCGTTTCTATATCTTTTGCCTCTTCTAATAACAAGAACTGTTCATACACGTGCTCAAGAACCGAACTGACATCCCTCGGCAATAACGACATTCCATAACTTT
Source organism: Ignavibacteria bacterium (assembly GCA_016873775.1). Classification (NCBI taxonomy): domain Bacteria; kingdom Pseudomonadati; phylum Ignavibacteriota; class Ignavibacteria; species Ignavibacteria bacterium. Next base: position 3,668 of record VGWC01000038.1, read on the forward strand.
CAGGCATAACTTCCACGAGTTTCAGAACTGTATCCACGCTCAAATTTTTCCCAGCATACGAACATATTGTTTGTTTTCGCACATCGGAAGGAATTGCTTCTGCCCAGGCAGAATCTCCAATGACTTTTGATGTATCAAATGATTGAAGCAGTTGTTGCAATACAGACGAATGTTCTTCGAACGCATATTTTTTATGAAGCGACAAGAGAAACGCTGCTTTATCATCCTGAAATCGCGAAGAAAGATACTGCGATTTCAATTCTTCTTTCATTGCTTCAAATGTTCCTAATGGATGAATTTCCGTGCATTTGATAATGTGGTAACCGTATGGTGTACGAACGATAGATGAAAGTTCTCCTATCTTTAAATTGTATGCGGCTTCATCAAACGACTGCACCCAACGGCGTCGCGAGAAGGTATCAACATCGCCGCCGTTTGATGCGCTTCCGGCATCATCACTATTGCGTTTGGCGATGAGCGAAAAATCTGCACCTTTTACTTTTATGCTGTCCATTAACGCATGGATTTTTTTCCACGCGTGCAACGTATCATCCGGCGTTGGATTTGATGAATTGAATCGCGCCATAATATGACTTGCCCGTATTGAACCGACTGCAGGTTTTCTGTCCATCACTTGAATAATGTGAATACCAAATATTGTTTGCACGGGTTCCGTAGTGATTTCTCCGACTTTCATATCATAACATGCATCTTCAAACTGAGAAACCATTTGTCCTGTGGTAAAATAATATAAATCCCCTCCGTTATTTTTTCCAGAAGGGTCTTCCGTTAATTCCTGCGCAAGCGCCTCAAACGATTCTCCTGCTTGTAATCTTCGAATTACTTCCAGCGCTTTTTGTTTGATTGCATTCGTATCCACTTGGGGTCTCTTGACGCGGCGCGAATCTTCTTCATTCATATCTTTTTCTTCTTCTTCTTCTTCCTCCTCCTCTTCGACTTCAGGAAATTTCAATAATATATGGCGCGCACGTATTTCTTCTTTCCTTCGCTGATACATCTTCTTTACCTGATGAAGCGTAATGTCCTGCTCGAGCAAATAGGAAGTCGCCAAATCGTTTCGATATTCGCGAATTTCTTTTTGTGCATCTTCGGTTGTGTCGTAGCCGCGAGAAAGCGCATCCACAAGTTTCAGTTCGTATTTCACGAATAAATCAAAAAATTTATCGGCTTCAACTTTGGTCATCGGGGTATTCGCTGGTTTTCCTCCGTACCGGCGATAGAAATCTTCGAATTTTTGCAACGTGATTTTTTGGTCTTTCCCTATTTCTAAAACGACGGGAGAAGGTGTGGCTTTTTTATCTGCTGAAAAAATAGCCTGTGGAACAGTGCAAATAATAAATGCGGTGAACAATAATGTTACGATGTACTTTGTCATTGTGTTTCTGTAATTATTGAAAAGTTGGATTGGTACAATGTTTGAAAAAATTGGCACAAAATTTACGATTTTTATTTTTCACTTCAATTAAAAAAACTTTTCCTTAATGGAATTGGTTTGTGTAACATTTGAGAGAATGGAATGAGTTCCATAAAAGAAAGAAAAAACCTTCAAGGTTTTCTAACCTTGAAGGTTGAATAAACGCTGATGCATTCAACGTGCGAGCGAAAACTATTTTACGAAAACCAACTTCCTCGTTTTCACAAAGGTAATTCCGTTCGAACTCTCCGCCGAAAAACGATAAAAATACATTCCGCTGGGAAAATCATTTGCGTTCCATTCGATTCGGAATCTTCCCGCTGCAAGAATTTCCGAAACAAGTGTTGCCACTTCCTTTCCCAATACATTGTAAATTTTCAGCGAGACAAAACTTTCCTTCGGTAAACCGAATTCCATTTCCGTTGTTGGATTAAACGGATTCGGATAATTTTGAGCAAGATAAAATTCCTTGGGAACGGATGAAACAATCGGTTCAATTCCTGTTGAAGTGCGCTTCAACATCAATCGGAATGTATCGCTTACAACAAGATGACCAACGCCGAAAATATCTTGCGCCCGCACAATCCAATACACCAAAACAGAATCGCGCGAGAGGAGATATTTCTGTCGAAGTTTTAATCGTTGCATCGTGTACGATGTGTCTTTGAGATACGTAATGATATTTCCTGAAATATTCGGTGAATACGTTGTTGTATCGGTAAAACCTTTGTTTTCGCAGAAAAGAATGTAATAGAAAACGGTATCCGTTGCATCGTTATCAATTGCTTTTTTCCATTTCATTTGCAACTGTGAAGTATCCATTACCTCACGAGCATTGTTTGCAGGAAGCATTAAGGTGAACGGCTTCGGCGGTTTATTTTGCACAATAAGATTGACCGTTCTTTCTTGATTGCTTGAAATGACATTTCCTCCGTCGCTGACAATTGCTTTCCAAAAAATTTGCGCAGAATCAGGAGGATTGGATAGCGTTCCGATCTTTCGTAACAACGAAGCGGCTTTCGAACCGTATAATTGATAGGAAGCTGATAACCCTTTTTGCCGAGAAACGGAAGTATCAAGTATCATTGTAAAGTCATTATCGGATGCAAAAATAATTTTGTACCGTAATGTATCATTGTTCGGGTCAGTAGATTCGTTCCAAAGGAAACGAATGGAGTCGTTCGCTTTCAGAAATTGAATTCGTGAACTGTCGGCGGGAAGAAGTAAATCAAAACCAGTTGGCGCTCCAGCAGAAATAATATCCGCGCGTCGTCGCGGAACAACTTGATAACCAAATATGTAGGGTGGTGTTGTAGTTGCATATTGACTTGCAATTCCCGTTACGGTAATCGGATATTGCGGCTCAGGTACATTATCCAAATCTGTATCGTTATCAATAAACATCACTCCGCCTGCTGTTGAATCGTTGATGGCAATCGTTGCAAAACTTCCGGGAAGAGGCCACGTTCCGCTGTCCTTAAAAACATTGCTAAAACGCACAAGACTACCTTCATAAAATTCCGGTTGTTCGAGCCAATCTGCAATTGTCAAATGTTGTGGAGCAATCGGGATGGGTGTACCCTCCTGAATCGCTCGAAATCCTGGAGTTGATAATTCTAATTTCCCGCGAAACTGAATGAGCGTTCCCTCAATGGTATATGGCAATCCCTCTGTTATGTGAATCGTATCGCCGCCTTGACTTTGCGGAACGAAAAGATTTATTCCTCCGGAAGCATCCTGAACATACGCATCAAGACGATTTAAAGCAAATGTGTGGTCGCTTACTGTTGCCGTTCCCTGGACGCGAACAGCATAATTAAGATGCAACGCAATACCGTTTGTATCTACCGCGCGAATTGTTTCGTAATCCAGTTGATGAACTCCGGGAAAGTATCCATATTTTTGAGTAGAGAAGAGAAGTCCATTGTTATCAACCGCTTCTGCATAATAGTCAATTTTTGTTCCTGAAAGATTTACTTGTTTTCGAATAACTCCTGCCCATAGTTCTACAATCGAGTCGGAATTGACACGTACAAAATCGTATGGTTCGTATCCTCCGTCGTTGATAGAAACATACAGTATCGCTGTGTCAATTGCAATATTATCTGCAAACGTGAACAAAATTGTATCTTGCGAAAAATGCTGAGGAATAAACGGAATACGATTGTGCGATACCAACAAGGGAGGAGTGTCGCCGATGGTTCCGCATACTTGTGTTGGATTAAGTAATCCGGGAGATTTTTTATTCGTCGGTTGATTCAATTTCCATCCGATATCGGGATAATCGTTCAACAAGCCAACGTTTTGTGAATTGGTGAAATACGTTACTTTTCCGCTTGATAGCGTATCGAAATTACTATCCCACAACGCATCTGGGAAATTTCCTTGTGTTGAATTATTTCCTGCGGCGATAAAATCAATGGTTGCCGCATCAGATAACGTTCCGCGAAGCAATTCAATATTGTCGTGTTTTTCTATATTCAAATTCCCTATCGTATCAAGCACTCCCCCGGGAATTGCTTTACTGAAAAGTACAAGAACGCTATCGCTTGGGTCTAAATCCTGCGTGAGTATATTAGGATTATCAACAGGAGTTGATAAAACGCAAACAATACGAGTGCTGAACGGTAAATTGAATAAATAATCTTCATTGGGAAAATCAAGGTGACCTTCTGCATTTTCTCCGTTTCCTCCTTTTGAATCCACATCCGATAACCGATAACCGCGTAAGTCCGAAACGCCATCTTTTGCAACAAGTAATTCAATAAATTCTTTTCCTTCTGCAAGAGTTGGATTGAAAATAAATTCATTGATGATGACGTCGTTTTGATTGTTCCATCCGACAGGAATTGTATGTATCAAGATCTGAAATGTATCTGCGCTTGCTGTCGTGTGCGCATAAAAATAATTATCATCCATCACTCGTGCAATCCAATAAAGCCGAACGGAATCTCGCCCCGAAGCAAGATATTTGTTATATAAATTTATGCTTGGAACCGTGAGAAAATTATTATTCGATGTCGAATCACCATTTGTCAATAACGGCATATACACTGAAAAATCGTTGAACGCAGGAGTTTCGGATAAAAGTAAATAATACAGCACCCCATCAGATTCATCCAGGTCATATGCATTTTCCCACATAAATGTTATAGCCGGCACTCCTCCGGAATCCGTTATCGGAAACGGTGTTCCATCCAGCGGAGCGTTTAAATTAAATGTTGAAGGAAAGGAATTATTAACCTGAAGTTTCAGACGAAACATTTGATTACTCGGGGTTGAAAACGTTCCATCATTAGCATATACTTTCCAAAATACAGTTGAAACTTTTTGCGACTGTAACTTATTTATTATCACTTGCGCTTTTATTCCCGTTAAAATTGCCAACGTATCTAAGCCGCCTCGTGGTGCAATCATCGTATCAATTCTATGCATAAATAAAGAATCTGTCGCAAAAACTATTTTGTAGCGAACCGTATTGTTTTCCGGATCATTTGCTGCAACCCATGACATTTGAAACTCATCCGAACCATCATTAAAAGTGAATTGTGTATTATCTTCCGGCTCAATAATGTCAAACGGTTCCGGAGGAGTATTCGGAACTACTTCGATTAAATCAGTCATTTGCCGCGGTTGTATCCAATAATTTTCGTTAAACGGAAATTCGGCATCGCGTTGAATTGCAATTCCAGTTAAATCCACAGGCCATGTTGGTTGCTCAAACGAATAAAAATCCGCATCGCCATCGAGGAAACACGATAAGGGAAAAAATTCGGGCGTCGTCAAATATATATCAACATCTATCGGGTCAAATGGCCAATTTCCATCAATATACATACATTGCTGAATAGTAATGAGCATTCCTTCGTAGAGTTCCGGTGTTTCATACCATTGTGAAAGTAGTAATGTTTTGGGCGTAATTATTTTATTGATATTTGCTGTATCTGCAGAAAAGAATGGAGTTGTAAGTCGCGCAGTTCCTTGAAAATGCGTAAGAGTTCCAGTAATTTCATACCCTTTCCCTTTATTAAAATCAACAACACCGATTCCGCCTTCGTTGTGAATATTTATTCCTCCGGAATCATCTTGTACATAAATATCCACATCGGAAAACGAAAACACGGAATCGCCGACAGTTGCAACTCCACGCACGCGTACGGTGTATCCTTCATAGAGTAAGTTTCCTTCGTTATCAGTGCTTTTCAATCGCGTTGGAGAAATTGCCGTTACCCCCGCAATATATTTTTGTTCTTCGCTAAATCCGCTTAACGGAGGAACGCCATCATCTTTTGCATGTACAAGTATGCGAACGCGATTTCCGTTTTGATTGATGGTTCCGGGAAGTGTTCCGCTCAACGTCGTTTTCTTTTTCCCTGCAACTATTTCTTTTGCGATTTCAAACATTTGTACAGAATCGCGCTGAATATTATTGATGATGTAAACCAAATATGCCAAACTGACTTCGCTGTTATCAGTAATTTCTGCTGTTACCGTATTTGTTTGTCCCATCGTCGGCACGCCAATAGTTCGCGAAACTGATTCAATTACAGGAGGCGTATTCACTTCTCCAACAGAAACATCGGAAATACCCCGCAGCAGTATTCCGTAATTGTCAAAATATGGACTCGTATCATCGTTTTGATAAGCAATACCGGAAAAGTTCACGGGATAATCCGGCTCAGAATAATTTCCAACGTTTGTATTTCCATCCAAATACAATGTTATGTTCCCTGTTCCATCAGTAATAGTAAGTTGCGCATCGTTTCCTGATGAAGGCCATGCTCCGTTCGTTTTTTGGCACGACTGAAACCGAAGAAGAGTAGATTCATAAAATTCCGGATTCGCCAAGTATTCTCCAATCGTAAGAACATACGGTAGTATCGTTGTAGGTGAAACACTTTGCGTAACCAAAAGATTCGGCGACGTAAGTAGTGCGCGTCCATTTTTTGTTGATAATGTTCCAACAATCGTATATGCGTTTCCTTCGGCAATTTGCGTCAGTGGTTCGGGAAAAAAGATATTTATTCCACCAACGGAATCCTCAAGAAATACATCGAATTCGCTTAAAGAAAACGTTGAAGAATTTACCGTAGCAGTTCCTCTCACACGCGCTGCATATCCCTGATATTTCAATTCTCCGATTCCGTTATGTTGCTTTATTCCTTCGGTACTCATCGGAGAAATTCCCGCAAAGTACCCGAAGTTATCGCTATCTATATACAACGGCGAAGGATTATTATCAACAATGCGCACAAAATAATCAATGCGATTGCCGTTGCTATGAGCAATCGCCGGAATGATTCCCCGATAAACTCCATCGTGATTATTTCCGCTTACCAATGTCATATCTTCAAAGTACGAAGAACCGCCGTTGATAGTATAATTTATCGTCGCACTTGCTATTCCTCCATTGTCCGTTGCGCGGCAATAGATTGTATCAACATTGTTGGAAAAAGGAACAAACGGACCTCGCCAAAGTTCTGTTATTGACGGCGGAAAATTGACCACTGGTAATATTTGACCCGGATTTGAATATCCCGGCGTTTTCAATGTTGCAGTAATATTAGCATTCCATCCAACAAACGCATTATCATTCACCAATCCGTTGCCGGCACTATTTGTAAAATACGTAACTCTCGTTCCTATGCCCGTAGATAAATTTGATATCCACGTCGCGTCGGGAAAATTTGCCAGAGAATTATTATTTCCAGTTGCAACATAATCAATTGTTTTCGCCGTATCACTTCCGTTCGCAAGGAGTACGATATTTTCCGCAGTAGAAAGGTCCATTCTCCCTATCGTATCAAGTATTCCTCCATCAAGCGCTTTCGAAAAGAGCGTAAGTCGGCCATCACTCACATCAGTATCTTGCGTAAAGATATTCGTATTAACTACGGGTGCTTCAAGAACACAAACGATAATTGTCCATTGAGGAATATCAGCGAGAAAACTTAATTGAGGAAATGTGAGATGACCTTCAGCAAGCGCGCCGGAACCACCTTTCACCGAAACGTCGGAAAGACGAACTCCGCGCAAATCGGCGTGGTCTTTTACAACGATGAGTTCAACGTATTCTTTTCCTTCGGCAAGAGCAGGATTGAGATACCATTCGTTGATGATAATATTATTTTGTTGGAGTTGAGAAAGCAATCGTGAAGGATACACAATTGCAAAAAAGAAACAGAACAAGAAAAAAATGATTCGGCACATAAAATCGTTTCCTTAAAAATACATTACTACAAAAATAAATTTGATACAAAAATAACGAAATGAACGGGAAAAAAATTACTTCTTTTCCGATGAAATACAAAACACTCTTATATCTTTTTTTCGGAACCGAATTTAGAATACGCGCTTCCCGATTTCGCACTCGTTGCATTTCGCATCGGCGCAAAAATAATTATACAACTGAATCGCCCCTTGTTGATACATCGCAGTTCGGAACGGAAATTTTTCATAAACAAGTTGTTGCCGAATTTTCTTCGTTATGGCATTATCCGCAGAATGAGACAACAACGAATACAACGCAAGAACTTCTTTACGCAACGCAACATCCTTAAAGGTTCTTGCGTACAACAAACACAGCGGAAACACAACATTCAGAACAATATCACGAGCGCGCTCTTTTCCCACGAATGTTTTTAATGGCACTCCGGATGCGCTTCCAAAACGATACTGTGTTTTCCAAAAACCATCCGCCGACACGATAAACAAAGACTCCAATTGTCGTAATTTTTCGTTACTGTTTTTCATTGTATCCTTGCAAAACGAAATGAGAACTCTTAATACGTCAAACTTCAGCAATCGTGCAACTATTCTGCTTCCTCCCGCAATTCTTATTGTTGGAAAATTCTCCGGATGTAATCGAAAAAATTGCCAATCGAGTGCAGATAATTTTTGAAAACGGAATTTTTCCGAAATAGTTGTTCCAATGGTTCTGCATTGGGCAATGTAACGGACTTCATTTTGTTCTGCGGAATCCGAAGGGAGAAGACCGGAAATATAAACGCAAACCGCTTCGATGCATCGAACACATTCTGTTTCATTTCTTGACGAAGCGGCATCCTCCAAAAATTCTCTTATCATTTCCAACGGTACGCCTTGCGCAAGTTGTAAAAATGGTTTCTTGTTTTTAGAATATCCGAGCGTTTCAAATATTCCTTCGTACAATACTTGCTCCCACAATGCTTTCTTACGAAAATCTTTTAAGGATATGAACGACTGCTCTCGCGGAATTTCTTCCGGCAATTCTTCGTCTACAATAATCCCGAATTGATTCAAGGGTTCATGTATTTGAGAAGTTCGTTTCCTGATTTTTTCTTCCGCAAGAAATTTCATTCGTTCGGAAAATCGGCGAATCTTCATCTCCATTCGCTGCAACGCAAGTTTTGTAAGCCACGATTCTATCAATGGCGATTCCAGAGCAAGATTTTTTTCAGCACACAGAAGTGTCGAATTTTTTTTAACGTTGCGCCGATTCTCGAACTGTTCCGCAATAAACGGAAGAACGCGCGAAAGAGAAACCAACGGAATTGCGCGATTCGCCGCCGAACGCGTAGGAAAAACTTCTTCGTCCCCAAACACAACAACGTGCAAAATAGTGGCGTTGTACCGTTTGTCCGTATGATGACGATGTCGTTTCCACGCCGCAACATCGTTATGAAATTCCACATCGCCACGAAACGTAACGCCACCAATGATAACAGAAGCGCCGAGAAAATCTGGACCGCTATCGCTGTTTGGTTTCCCCGAATCGAGAACGCAAACACTTCTCCCGTCGGTTGTAACAAGTTCGAATTGCAGAAAGAATTGTTCTTCCCACAATGTGCGAAGAAACGATTCAGGAATACGATACAAATATTTTTTCATTCTGAAATAAATTGTCGTAGCAAATTTAGAATTTTTCTTCGAAAAAGAAAAGCGGAACAATATTAACCACCAAAAAAAATCGGTCGCGCTTTTCTTCTGTCGTTGCAATCTTCCTTTGATAATTTCACTTGCGTACGAACGCTTTGGGAACAATTTCTAAAAGCAATTGCGTCATCAATGCGTAATCATCAAGCGAAGATGATTTTCTTTTGGAATCCGCCGCAACAAGAAGCGAAAGATTTTTGCGTATCTCGGCGTTTGCATACTTGGTTGTCTTCCCGTAATTCAATCGGTGTTTCGGTTGCAGTTGCCGCATAAAAAAATTGGAAAGCATCGCAAGCATTCCGACGCTGCTTTCTCCTGTTTCAAGTAATCGCTGTGCAATTTCGAGCGCGCGCGAAAGATTGCGTTCGTGTACGGCGTTTTGCAAATCCCACACGTCGTACGTATTTGAATTGCTGACAATTTCCCGCAACTCGTTGACGGAAATAGAATCGCGTTCGCCAAGAAACGTAACAATTTTTTCTACGGTGCCGAGTAATTCGCTCACAGAATTTCCCGTCGTCGAACGTATGCGTTCGCAATGTTCTTTTGAAATATTTTTTTTTCTATGTGCAAATTCTCTTGCGAGCAACGCAATTGCCTGTTCATCACTCAACGCTTTGCAATGAACAACGCTCACATATTTTTCAGCCGATAATTTTTTGTAGAGTTCCATTTTCATATCAAGTTTCGGCATATCCAGCACAAGTACGGTTTCATTCGCGGGTTTTTGAAAATAGAAAAACAGTTTTTCTTCATTTTCTTTTTTCCTCCCAAGTTCGAAGTTGCGAACGATAACAACACGACGCTGCGCAGTAGCAACATCAAACATTCCTGCCATCGGAAGTTGGCGCGCACACGCAAGTATTGTATCGAGTGCAACGTCATTCCCTTGAAGCACATCAAGGTTAAACGATTTCGACGAATCCTCAACGCCATTGCGCATAACGGAACGAATAAACTCATTGACAAAATAATGTTCATCGCCGAAGAGTACATTCACGCAGGCGAAGTTCTTCTTATCTAATTTTTGTATTTCTTTTTCTATTGGAAGTAGAAAAGTGGGTGATTCTTGTGTTAGTCTCACAATAATTTTGTTTGAAAAAAAATGCGCTGAAAAGTACTGAAATCTTGAAAACAAAAAATCCCACGCGCGGTTGTTGCACGTGGGATTTTTTTTTCTTGAAAAGAATTTACTCTTTTTCTTTTTTCTGGTTCTGTTCTTTCAGTCGCACAGATTTTATCACGACTTCCTGCGTCGGAACATCTTGAAACGGAACTTTCTGTCCATGTGTTTCAAATTGTTTCGTTCCCGTTTTCACTGCTTTGATTTTGTTCACTGCTTCCATTCCGCTCGTTACTTTCCCGAACACACAATAACCCCATCCTTGCGGAGTTTTTGCGGAGAAGTTCAAAAACGCATTGTCTTTCACGTTGATAAAAAACTGCGACGTTGCAGAATGTGGTTCATTCGTGCGCGCCATTGCAATTGTTCCAACTTCATTTTTTAAACCGTTATCCGCTTCGTTTTCAACCGACGGTTTTGTTTCTTTTTCTTTGAAGTCCTTCGTAAAACCTCCGCCTTGAATCATAAAATTATTGATGACACGGTGGAAAATTGTTCCGTCGAAATATTTTTCGTTCACATACGAAAGAAAATTCGCAACGGTTTTCGGTGCATGTTCGGGATACAATTCAATTTCTACTGTTCCCATTGATGTTTCCATAACAACAACGGGTGATGGCGGCGGTTGAACTTTGGGCGCTGTTTCCATTTTGGCTGATGATTCTTGGGAAAATAATGTTGACGTTGTGAATAACACAACTGCAACGAGAGTGAAAAAATATTTTGACATAAAAAGTTATTCCTTGTAAATAATTGTTGAAAAAAAACTATGCGTGAATGAAAGAATAATACAGCAAGGCAAGAAGAATCATTCCCACTGCAATGCGATAAAAAATAAAAATATTGTTCGAATGTGTTTTCAAAAACTTCAGTAAAAATTTAATGGAAGCATATCCGACAACAGCAGAAGCAACTGTTCCGACAAAAAGTTCTGCGCCGAGTAACGAATGCGTATACAAAAATGATTGTTGCAATTCCAGCAATCCGCTTGCACATACTGCGGGAACAGAAAGCAAAAAAGAATATTCAGCGGCGGCTTCGCGTGTTAAGCCGGAAAATAATCCGCCGGCAATCGTAACTCCCGAACGCGATGCTCCGGGAAACAAAGCAAACACCTGCGCGCATCCGATTGCAAGCGTATCGCGCCAAAGGATGTGTTGTGCCGTACGTTCTCGTTTGGAAATTTTTTCTGCAAAAAAAAGAACAAGCGCAAAGAAAATCAGATTTGCCGCAATGAGCCAGAGATTTTTTGTAAGCGCGCCTTCAATTATTTTCTTGAACAACAAACCAACAACAACAATCGGTATCGTCCCGACAACGATATGAATTCCTTTTTGCGTGTCGGAAGAACTTGCGGCAAACGATTTTCGTTCGAGAATAATTTCGCGAAATGATGAGCGGATGATGGAAAGTATTTCGTTCCCAAAATACGCAAGCACGGCAAGCAACGTTCCCAACTGAAGAACGGCAATAAACGCTGTCCATTGCTCGGGATGATGTTCATCAACAAGTCCCAATAATTTCCCGGTGAGCGTAAGATGCGCTGTGCTGCTGATCGGAAGAAATTCGGTTAATCCCTGAACAATACCAAGAAGTATTGCATCAAAAAATGACAAAGAAATGCTCAGTTGATGGAGAAAAATTATCCGGAAATTGCTTCAAGAAATCGGTCAATATCGCGCGCTTGCTGCGATTGCGGAAATTCCTTTTTCAAACGTTTATACAGTTCGCGCGCAGTTTCTTTTTCACCGCACAATGCAAAATTATTCGCTGCATAAAAAATATATTCCGGTGTCGCAACAGATACTCCGCTCAGTGCGGCGGCTTTTCGATAATGTTCAGCGGCTTCACGATAATTCTTTTGTAGTTCTTTGCACGATGCTATTCCCGCAAGAACAGCGGCTTTCAATCGCGCATCAGATACATTGCAACGTTCAAAATGCTTCAACGCATTTTCGTAATCATTCGTCATAGAATATGCGTTTGCAAGATACAATTCTGCTATTTCTCCTGCATCCGTTCCGTCATAGTTTTCTACGAGCGATTTTAAACCAGGAATTTTGTTGTCGGGATTCCCTTCAATTGCTTCCTTAAATTGTCCGTTGTCGTACAGCGAATACACTTTTCCCAACTCTGCCGATGCGCGTTCATTGTTGCTGCGAACGTGATATGAATAATACCACAATGCGCCAACGATTGTAAGAACAGCAATGACGGCGGTAGTAACATTTTTTTGGTAAGCATAATACCACGCGGACGCTCTTTCGACAAACGTCAGCAGTTCATCTTTCTTTAATTCTTTCGATGATACTTTTATTTTCTTCTTGGGTGTAAGCATTGATTTTGATTCTCTTTAAACTTTTCTTTTCAAAAATTGGGGAAAAAAATAGGAAAAAATTGAGGAATGGAAAAAACTACGATGCACGCAACGCATTAACGATATTCAAACGTGCGGCGCGAAACGCAGGGAAAAATCCGCCAACTATACCCATCACGACTGCGAATATTATACTGCTGATAATGATATCTATTGAAAGTTCAAATCCGAACGCAAATTCTGAAAACGTTCCCCAGTTGATGGTCGAAAGAGAAAAGAATTGCAGAAACGACGCAAGCGCAATTCCAATTCCCGCTCCGAGTAATGCTATCGTTAGCGATTCGAAAAGAAATGCAGAAAGAATATTTTTTCGCCGAAACCCGAGTGCACGCAATGTTCCAACTTCGATCGTTCTGTTTGCAACCGCAGAATACATTGTAATCATTGCACCAATCATTGCGCCAAAACTAAAGATAATCGTAATTGTCGTTCCGAGGATGCGAATAAATCCCGCCATCATTTCGGATTGCTCGCGGTAGTACACTCGCTCACGTTTCAGTTCGACGTAATTAAAACGTGGATCTTCTTCCACTCGTTTTTTTACAGTGGAAAAATCATCAATATTATTCAAAGCAAATGTCAGCGTAGAAAAAACATTTGCCCTATCAAATGCTGTCATAAAACGATTAACGTCACCCCATACTTCCGATTCAAATCCTGTTCCGTTCGCTTCAAATACTCCGACAATTTTCCATTGTTCCCCCCCAAAGGCAAGTTCGTTTCCGATATTGCAACCTGAGAATCGTTTGTGAATATTTGTCCCAACAATTACTTCATTGATTCCAAGTTCGAACATTTTTCCTTCAGTTATTTTGACGTGAGGACGCAGTTTGAACGCCGCAGGTTCAACGCCGCGTATAGCAACATTTCCCATATCATTCGTTTCAATTTTCGTGAGATTGATAATCGTGAACAATTCACTTGACGCAAGCGGATTTCCGCTTTTCGACAATTTAATTTCGGGATATGTTTTGATATTGTTAATCGCGTCGCGGTCAACTTGGCTTGCAAGTTCACCCTGCGATGCTTTGCGAAGACAAATGACGTTATCTTCGGAACCTGTTTCTACCATTGTTTTTTCTACTCCGTACGCAAGCATAAGAACTGCCGCAAATACAAACACCACTAATGCAACGCCGGAAATGGTCATCGCCGTTGTTAATCGTCGCGTCCATAAACTTCGGAATGTATAACTGAAAGGAATTTTCATACAAATGAAAAATATAAAATCTAAAATGAAAAATTATCCAATATGTCTCAACCCATCCACAATGCTCGTTTTGATGGAACGATATAACGGCACAAGCGAAGAAATAATTCCGGCAACGATGATAAAACTTACGGCGATAACGAGAGTGGAATTTGCAACAATAAAAATCGGGAAGATACGGGCAAACGCTTCCGCTAATACATCTACAATAGGAAAGGTAACGGCAATACCAAAGATTCCGCCAACAAATGAAATAATGATTGCTTCGCCGGTAATCAACATAACGAGATGGGAAGTTGTAAATCCAAGGGTTTTCAAAACGGCATATTCTCGAATACGCTCGCGTGCTGACATAATCATCGTGTTTGCAAGCACGAGAAATAAAATTCCGATAATCACAAACGAAACAAATTCTATCGCCGAAAGAATTGCGCCGGACATTGAAACAAAACTTTGATTGAATGCCTGTTCTGTTTGCGTTTTTGTTTTCGCATCCGAATTAAAAAATTCTTTATCTATCGCCTCCGAAATTTCTGCTATCGTATTCGGGTCTTTCACTTTGAACACGTACCATCCCACATAACCGCCGCGTCCCGATTGGGATTGTCGTAACTGCTCATCGAGATAACTCCAGTTGAACACCATCCACGTTTCATCAACTTTCGGGTCACCTTTGCCGCTGTAATAACCGACAACTTCAAATTCCCAGCGACCAGGATAAATATCGCCATCCACAATCATTTTATCGCCGATTTTCAAATTGTATTCTTTCGCAATTTTTTTCCCGATGATACATCCGTTGCGCTGTTTTTTCATCGCTTCGAGATACAAACTTGTGTCAACTTTATATTCATAATACACTTGGAAAAACGTTTCCGCATCTATCGCCATACGCGGGAAAAACTGATTTTTATCTTTATAAACTCCCTGAAACCAGTTTGCATACGTGATGGATTCGATGCCGGGAATTTTTGCAATCTTATCTCGGTACGAAATAGGCAGCGGCATTATGAACGAGACGGCATGACTCGTTACAACTCTGTTCGGAGATGCGATATCAACTCCCGCATTCCACGCGGTAATTACTGTGCGCAACAGACTGAAAGCCATTACCGCAATCGCAATTCCGACAATCGTCAGCGATAAACGCAACTTGTGCCGCTTAAAATTTTTGAGAATGAGTTTGAATATTTTCATAAGAAATTTTTATAGAAATTACAAAACACAAATTTCAAATAACAAATAATTTCTAAAATGCAATTTCCCAAATTCGAATTTGATTATTGGTGCTTGAAATTTATTTGTCATTTGTATTTTGACATTTGGAATTTCTCAAGAAAGTTCTCCTTTATCCAAATGTCGTGTCGTGTGCGCTTTTTCTGCTGCGCGCGGGTCGTGCGTTACCATTACGATTGTTTTCTTTAACTCGCGATTCAAGCGTTCAATAAGAATCATAATTTCTTCCGCAGAATGTTTATCCAAATCTCCGGTCGGTTCATCAGCAACAAGAAGCGTTGGGTCTGTAACGATTGCGCGAGCGATTGCAACTCGCTGTTGTTGTCCGCCGGAAAGTTGTTTCGGCGAATGGTCCATTCTATCACTTAAACCAACGATGCTCAACACTTGTTCGACGTGTTCCTTGCGTTCTTTCTTTTTTAAACTCGTAAGAAGCAACGGAAGTTCAACGTTTTCAAACGCTGTAAGAACGGGCATTAAGTTGTAAAATTGAAAAACAAAACCGACATTATTTGCTCGCCATTTTGCAAGCGCAGATTCGTTTAACGCAGTAACGTTCGTTTCAGAAACTGTAATAGTTCCGTTTGTGGGTTTATCAATTCCTGCAATGAGATTAAGCAACGTTGTTTTACCGGAACCCGATGGTCCCATCAATGCAAGAAATTCTCCTTCGGGGATATCGAAAGAAATATTCTGCAGAACGGGAATTTCCAATTTCTCCCGCCAATATGATTTAGAAATGTTTTGTACTGAAACGATAGCGCTGTTGTTCGACATAATTTTATTTTTTTTTTGTTGCCACTAATTACACAAATTTTCACAAAACAACATTTGTGTCAATTCGAGTAATTCGTGGCTAAATTTTTACTCTTTCACTTTTACTTTACTTCCATTTTTCAGTTTCTCATTCTGACGCGCCAACGACTTTATCATTCGCCGCAAGTCCAGATGTTATTTCATACAAATTTCCCATTGATTGTCCAAGTTGAACGGTAATTTCTTCAACTGTTTCTCCTTTTACAAGAAACGCAACACGCTTTCCGTCGCGTTCAGCAATCGCTTCCCGACGAAGTGTAAGAATCGGTTGTGCATTTTCAATTGTTGTTTGTTTTTCATGTAAGAAAGAAATTTTTGCACTCATTTCCGGCAACACACGCTCATCGTATTGTTCAAATCGTATTTTCGTCATCACCGTTGCTTTTCCTCTATCTGCTGTTGGAACAATTTTATGCACGTAACCGCGATAACGTTTATCGGGAACAGCATCGAGAACAATTTCTGTCGGACTTCCGACTTTCACACGCTCGATATTAGATTCGGAAACATCGGCTTCGACTTCGATGGATTTCATATCAGCGATTGTTACTACTGCTCCGCGTGAACTTGCAGATGCGGCAAATGGCGCAACAATTTCTCCAACTTCTGCATTCTTATTTAAAATTGTTCCGTCAAACGGCGCACGGATAAACGTATTTTCCAACTGAACCTCCAATGCGACAACATTGGCTTCGGCTGCAATAATTCCCGCTTCTGCAGATGTTACCATCGCATTTGCTCGCTTCAATCGTGCATCTGCGCTTTCAAATTCTTGCTGCGAAATGAGTTTCGCATCGAAAAGCGGTTTGACTCTGTCGAACGTTTTTTGCGCTTCGAATTGCTCCGCTTTCGCTTGTTCCAAACCTGCCTTTGCAACATTCACATTCGCTTTTGTTTGGTTCACACTTGCTTCCACATCAGCAAATTCGATTCGTGCAATCACATCGCCTTTTTTTACAACATCTCCTTCTTCAACATTCAGCAACACAAGTTTTCCAGTTCCTTTCGATGCAATTGCCGCTTTCCGATGTGCAACGACATAACCGCTTGCCGTGAGTAACGCATTTGCTTGCGAAGGATACATCAACGAAACCGTTG
Source organism: Ignavibacteria bacterium (assembly GCA_016873775.1). Classification (NCBI taxonomy): domain Bacteria; kingdom Pseudomonadati; phylum Ignavibacteriota; class Ignavibacteria; species Ignavibacteria bacterium. The sequence continues at coordinate 20,877 of VGWC01000038.1, forward strand.
TCGTTTCTACTTCAATCGCTGTTTCAAACGTTTTCTGAAAAAAATAATAAATCGCAATGCCGGCAACGATGATTCCTACAAGCGTATAAATCCACGCATAACTTTTATCGGGATTTTTATTGGGCTTGTGTTCCTCGCGGCGAATTTTTAGTTTGGAAAGGTCAACGCTTGCGGCTTCTGATGGCATAACTCAGGTTTCAAAATTTTGGGAAGAAAAATACTAAAATTATGCTCACTCAAAAAGAAAAACCCCAAGCGATATTTCGCTCGGGGTTTTATCGAATTACTAATAACCAATTACTACATCGGCGGCATCATATCTTCCGGCTTTATGTCTTTGATATGCGTTCCGAAGCACCACAAATATCCTTCGGTATCGGAAAGCAAACAAATTCTATCGCCCCAAAATTGGTCTTGACATTCTTGCAAACATTGCGCTCCTGCTTTCTTCGCTTTCGCGCAAAATGCATCAACATCTTTTACATACACATACATTGACGCGGGAGAACCTTTGTAATACGCCGGAGCAAAACCATTCTGCATCGGATTTTCCGGTCCCATCATCACGGTTGAGCCGTTGTATTCAACTTCTGCGTGCATCGCTGTCCCATCTGGTCCTTTCATCATCCCACGTCTAGTAAAGCCAAACGCTTTCTGATAAAAGTTGTATGCTTTTTCAACGTCCTTCATATTCAAAAACACGGAAATGGATTGGTATCCTTTTCCCCACCATTTTGGTTGTTTCGGGACAGACGATTTTTTTGCGGCTACTTTTTTCTTTGATGCAACTTTTTTAGAAGTTACTTTCTTTACAGTTTTCTTTTTTGCTTTTGCCATATTGTTTTTTGAAATTATTTATGAGAGAAAACCCCGCGTTAAACGGAGACGAATTAAAATGATTTTCGATTTCTGGTTTTAAACTTTATGCGCAAACAAATAGTTCCGCAGTTTCAAATGTAAATCCCAAATCTATTTTTTCGCAACCATCGCATTATACAACACCATCAATGCCGTTGAGCCAAAACCAATTCCCGATAAAATATACCACGCCATTGCAGGGTTGTGTGAACCTTGAATGTAATTTG
>VGWC01000039.1 GCA_016873775.1 Ignavibacteria bacterium
AATTTGTTGATTTATTGAAGAAGTGCGCGGAATCAATCACGGTTGGTTATCCGTGGGAGATGAAAAATTTTATGGGCGCCGTCATCAATAAAAAATCGCAAGAGAAAACGCTGTGGTATATTCAAAAAGGAATTGCCGAAGGAGGAAAACTTGTTGCAGGTGGAAATAAATCAAGTGATGAAGGATATTATCTTCGACCAACAATTATTGCTGATGTAAAACCGAAAGACACAATTGCACAAGAAGAAATTTTTGCTCCGGTTCTTGCGGTAATGAAAGCGAAAAATTTTGATGATGCATTGAACATTGCGAACAATACAGAATTTGGATTAACCGGCGCAGTGTACACAAAAAACAAAAAGCGTTTACAAAAAGCAGAACAAGAATTTCACGTTGGAAATTTGTACTTGAATCGTAAATGCACGGGCGCATTAGTTGGCGTTCATCCATTTGGTGGATTTAATATGAGCGGCACAGATTCCAAAGCGGGAGGAAAAGATTATTTGCTCTTATTCTTGCAAGCGAAATCAATTGCGGAGAAAGTGAAGTAGGATTTGAGATAAATAATTAATAACTTCAAACAATTTACAACTATGATAAAAATAAATAAACAACACGTATTCTTTTTAAACGAGAAAACGCTTAGATTAGAAAAACTTTCCGAAGGTCTCAATAATTTCAGAATTGCAATTCCGGGCAAAGATTATTCTGAAGAAATGATAGATACAATCATTGCTCGTTCAACATCAACTTTCATTGATGAAATATTTAGTATGAAAGGATTGTATCTATTTGGAAATAGATGGGGATGGTGGAGTGTTCCGGATTTTTTTATACTTGGTGGAGATAAAACAATCTTTATGATTGAAAATAAAATAGAAATACCTTCACAGGAAAAAATAGATAGATTTTTTGACTATTGTGAAAGTTTAGAATACCTCTCTAAAACGGCTATTTATAGGTATGAAGAAAAAGGGGGCATACATACAAAAAATTTTAGTGAATTGTGTGGGGGTGATAGTGAACTAAATGAGGAAATAAGTTATTTCTGTGCGTTTTTATGGCGAGAAGATTACAAAACATGGAAACTACACAAGAAATTAGGTGTTCCAAAAGGGAACGATATGAGAAAAACAGATCCACAAAATTTAGAAAAATGGAAAAATTTTCTTTTAGAGAGAACGGCAAAAAAATTTAACATAAGTAGAAACCTTCTTGAACGATTTGCATTATCAATAGAAAATAAAAAAGATTTGAAACTCGATCTTTATGAAGCACTATACAAATACTTAGGAAGGAAAATAAAAACTGAGAATGAACTCAAGGCATTATTTCAAAAATTATCTTTTATTCCAGTTCTATTAGTTCCAAATTTTTCTTCTAACGATTTTAATATAGTACTTCAATCAAGAAATGTTAAAATTGCAAAAGACACCCAAGTTGTGTTATTTAACTTTTATAAATCGAAGGATGAACAAAATAGATATGCAATATCATTTTCTGGGCCACAAAAATGGGATAAGATTAAATAAGGTTAAAATGTAGCTGAAGTTTATTATGAACACTCTTCCATCTTTTGTCGCTCCATTTCTTTGGTCGTACGATGTTGCTTCGCTCGATGTCGAAAAACATAAGAAGCGAATTATTACAAACGTTCTCAATCTTGGAACGAAAGAAGCGACGGATTGGCTCTTTGCGACGTACTCATTAAATGATATTCGTGATGCATTGATTCATCCTTTCCCGGGAGAATGGAATAACAAGTCGTTAAATTTTTGGTCGTTGGTTTTGGATGTAACTCCAGGTTCAACGAAAAGAGAGGTAAAGTAATTCTTACAAACAAAGAAACACTAATGATAGTCAACAAAAATTATCTTTGGGATTACGATTGGAAAGAAGAGCAATACGACACGGAAGAATTTAAGTGTTGGTATATTGCTCGTGTTCTTTCGCGCGGGACGATGAAAGATATTCGAGATATCGGCATTCCACTTATTAGAGAATATTTACCACAAATTCATATTCCTCGACGAATAAGAGAGCATTGGGAGTTTGCATTTTCACGTCCATTTATGATTGAAAAATACGGCGAATATCAAGATGCAATCTAATGCTGAAATAGAAATTCTTACGAACAATCAAAAAGATTTGTTGTCGGCATTTGGGAAAAGTGAAATCTCACAACAGTTTTACTTGACGGGAGGAACGACACTTTCAGAATTCTATCTTCATCATCGCTATTCAGAAGATTTGGATTTCTTTACGAATGAAAAACAAAATGTCGAGCAGTTGCGAAAAGAAATTGTTTCCGTTTTTTCATCTTTGAATGGAACGATAGAATTGGTTCGAAGTTTAGAAACGTTTATCGAAGCACATTTTACGACGAGCGATGGAGAAATTATAAAATTAGATTTTGCTTTCGATACGCCATTTCGCCACCAAGAAAAAATATTCAATATTACGTATGGAATTTGGCTCGATAATCTTCTCGATATTGCTTGCAATAAAATTTCTGCTTTGTTCGATAGAGCAATGATAAAAGATTTTGTTGACGTTTATTTTTTGCTGAATGAAAAATTTTCGTTTGACGAACTATGGGAACAAGCAAAGCAAAAACATATCGGTCTCGATGAGTATTGGTTTTGTCAAGCATTACTGCGCATCAATCAATTTCAGCAGTTACCGAGAATGGTAAAGCAAGTTACGATAGAAGAAATTAAATCATATTTTATTACACTCTATGATAACGTGTTAAAGAAAATCACTTTGTAGAAATAAAGATTGTATTTACACGATTAACATATAACAGACAACCTAAAAACCTACTATGAAAATTCACGAATACCAAGCAAAAGAAATTTTACGAAAATACAATGTTGCAATGCCGAAAGGAAAAGTTGCATTCTCGCCGGAAGAAGCGGTGAAAGTCGCAGTGGAAATGTGCAACGGTGACGCAACCGAAGCCGATACGAAAGTGTGGGTACTGAAAGCGCAAATACACGCGGGAGGACGAGGCAAAGGCGGCGGTGTAAAAATTGCAAAGTCGCTCGATGAAGTGTATCAACATGCAACGAAAATTTATGGAATGAATTTGGTAACGCATCAAACGGGACCGGAAGGAAGAATCGTAAAACGTTTGCTCGTTGAAGAAGGCGTTTCGATTGCGAGAGAAATGTATATCGGCATCACACTTGATAGAGCGCGTTCGCAAAATGTCGTGATGGTTTCGACGGAAGGTGGAGTTGAAATTGAAAAAGTTGCCGCAGAAACTCCGGAAAAGATTTTGAAAGAATGGATTGACCCGTCAATTGGTTTCAGAGATTTTCAAGCGCGAAAACTTGCCTTTGGTTTGGGATTAAGCGGCGAGGCGTTTAAGAATGGAGTTCAGTTTTTGCTTTCTCTTTACAAAGCATACGAAGAAACGGATGCGTCACTTTTTGAAATCAATCCATTTGTGATTACGACAGATGGAAAAACTCTTGCGCTCGATGCAAAAGCAAACTTCGATGATAATGCGCTGTTTCGTCATCACGATATAATTGCGATGCGCGATTTGGATGAAGAAGAACCGCTTGAAATCGAAGCATCGAAATCGAATCTCAATTATATCAAACTTGACGGCAATGTCGGTTGTATGGTGAATGGCGCAGGACTTGCAATGGCGACGATGGATATTATCAAACTTGCTGGTGGTGAGCCGGCAAATTTTCTTGATGTTGGCGGCGGCGCAAATGTTGAAACCGTTTCTAAAGGTTTTAACATCATTCTTGCAGATAAAAATGTGAAAGCAGTTCTCATCAATATTTTCGGAGGAATAGTTCGCTGCGATAGAGTTGCAAATGGCGTGATTGAAGCGGCAAAGCGCGTTCACGTCAATGTTCCGGTTGTTGTCCGATTGGAAGGAACGAATGCAATTCAAGCAAGAGAAATTCTTGCAAACTCCGGACTCAATTTAATTTCTGCAACATCGTTTGAAGATGCAGCGATGAAAGTTACACAAGCAATTGCATAATGGAAATTCTAACCAGTAATTCATAAAAAAACCGAACGTTTTGAGTTCGGCTTCTGATTCCCGTTTTCGCGGGAATGACAATATTGATAAATCCCTACATCGGTAACAACGTTTTCACTTTCTCAAAGTATTTTTTATTGAGCATTGGTGTATTCACAAATTTTTCTTCTGCACGGATTTACAAAAATTTGTGGTTGTTTTATCGTTCGCATTCATAGATTTTTCAGCCCAAAATACCTCATTTATGTTATCATTATCTACATCAAAAAATGCAATAGGTTTCAATGTTCCATATTCTTGTATTGTTCTTCGTCCGCAATGAAGACTATCAATTGCCTCACCGAGTTTGTTTTTCAGAAATATCATCTCCCCACTGTATTCAGCGTACGTTGGATTGATATCCGTAATTGTTTTCGCAGTGGCAAAATCATAAACCCTACAAATCCACCACCTGCAACATACGGATGATGCACTACCCAACGTACAAACCGTATCGGTAACGCAATTTCGATGCGGCGATATGCAATGGGTCCCGTATCTTTTTTCCAATCTTCTCTTCTCTTACTATATACTTCTTCTTCACCGCTCACTTGTCGTTCTATGCTTTTCTGCGTAGGGACAAGAGCATTACTCTGTTTCATTTCTGTTTCTACATCGGTATAGTACGACTTCATTTCTTCAAATCGCACAGAGCATCCAATACACTCCTGTAAATGCGTTTCAAGAAACATTTGCTGTGCAGCAATTTCCGGCGCATTGAGAACAAAAAGTTCGATTTGCTCTTCGGTTAAGTGTTTCATTCGTTAGTTGGTTTTTTCGTTTGTTCGTTTGTTTGTTTGTTCGTTGTCTTCTGAATGCTGATTGCTATTTCTCATATATTATCCTTGCATTACTGCACAATGTCAGAAAACAATTTCCTTCAATTTTTCCTTCACGAGCGTTCTGCAACGTTTTACAAGATATTCAAACACAACGCGATGTTTTCTTGCATATTCCTCTCTCGTGAGTTCGGGAAAAATTTCATTCAGTCGCTCATAATGAGAAGGTAATGCTCTCTCTCCGTCTAAAAATTCTGCGTTGAGCAGATAAGCAATGGCGGCAAAGTAGTTATGAAATTCCTGTTTGCTGACTTTCCCTTTTGCTTCATACCGCGGCTGTAATTCGTCTCTGAGTTTTACACAGACATTTCCTATCATTTGTTTCACATCGGCAACAAAAAAACTTCGTTCCGCATCGTTGTGTTTTTCTTCTCCAATACAATGAAACGTTTCATACGCAGTCTTTATTGCAACCGCAAGCGAAATTAACCGAACTTTTCGCTGATACACTTCTTGCGTCTTCCAATACTCAACAAAACGGGAGAGGATAACGGGAATATCGTCACCATATTCCATATTGGCTTCGATAATGACTGCTAATTCTTCATCGCTTATTGAGATGTTTTGGAGGAGTGGTTCGCAATGAAGAAGCACAAGAACCGTTTCGCCAAGAAATTCTTCTTTTGCAAAACAGGTGGAATTTTCTACTGCAAGTTTGATATTGCGAATAATTTTACTTAACGCCGGGTCAATTTCATTATATAAACGGAAAAGGTTATCGGAAGCGATACGCAGTGTGAGGCGGCGCAATTCCATCAGCAATTTTTCTTCGGAGCAATGGGCGATTTCAATATGCTGCCTTTCAAAATATGCGGCAAGTTGTATGAGTTGATTTTGTTCATTCCGTTGAAACAATTCCGCAATACAATCGGTAACAACATCGCTTTCTCTCAGTCCCACATAATCGAGAGAAAGTTTTCCCGTACGCACTTTCCGATGGATAAAAGGAACAGTGAACGACCGAATGAGACGAATAAATTCGTTCAATTGTTGCTCGTGGATAGTTCCGGCAATTGCATCGAACAATATTTCTTTCAGTGGTATGCGGAGGGTACGTATCAAGGTTACAATCTTCTCCCAACAGTTTTCATTTCATTAATCCGGGAAAAGGAAAAAGTTTTTGTCGAAAATGCATTCGTCTGCTAATTGAAATGGTATTTTTTTTATGGAACATATCGGTAGTGTTTCACAAGTGTTGGTTGAAATCTTTCCAAGACCGTAAACGGTCTTGCTGGACGAAAAAAGAATCATCAATGATTCTATGGTTTCATTCAGATTTATCGGGGTTTTTTCGCTATAGCACGACCATTAATGGTCTTGGAGAACGTGCTTTGAAAATATCGTCATTTTTCTTTTACCAACTCTTGTGAAACACTACCGAACATATCTATCCTATTTCGCATTCGTTACTTCGATGCGTACGCTGAATATTCCCGTAAAGGTACTTTCTTCTTTGGTAAAATTCTGCGATAAGATAAGAACATTGAGAAACAATGTAAAATTTAAAGTTCTGAAAAAGGTATTTTAGTTTTATCTTTTCTTATATTTTCCGCCGTGAAAAAATATCTTTTGTTCATCTCTCTATTTGTAATAGTTGCGTCCAACATTTTAAAATCGCAAGATTCAATTACTCCACAGCGCCACAATGCCAAAAATTCGTTACTGCTTCCAACGTATTCAGAAATAATTTTTCTAACAAACGATTCCATTTATCAATTAACATATAAATTCATCGAAAAAAATAGCGAAGTAATTTTTCTTGACTCAATTACAAAATTGGAAAATGGAAAAGATTATTCACTCGATGAACGAAAAGGAACCATTACGCTCTTATCAACATTTTCCCGATTCACAAACCACGATTCAACAATGCACTACTTAACGATAACGTACCGCGCATTGCCGTTTCATTTTAAAGAAAAATATTTTCACCGTGAACTCGTTTTCAAAAAAGATACCGTGGGCAACAAAACGATTGGCGAAGTAAAAAAAGAAATTGAAGGCGACAAACGATTTTCTGTTGATAATCTCTTCGGAATCAATTTGCAAAAAAGCGGAAGTATTGCGCGCGGATTTACGATTGGAACAAATAGAGATTTTTCATTTCAATCGGAATTTCAACTGCAAATGAACGGACAACTTTCGGAGGATGTTCTGCTCGTTGCTGCGCTTTCGGATAATAACATTCCGATTCAACCGGAGGGAAACACGCAAACGCTTTCTGAAATTGATAAAGTGTACATCGAAGTTTTTCATCCTAACTTTTCCGCAACGCTTGGCGATTTCGATTTGCAGTTTTCCAATTTGGAATTTGGTTCGCTCAATCGAAAATTGCAAGGCGCAAAAGGAACGGTGAAAAATTTTTCTTCTTCAAAAGATTCAGGAACAATTGCCGCCGCTATCTCTCGCGGAAAATTTTTTACAAACCAATTTTCCGGAACGGAAGGCATGCAAGGTCCGTATCGTTTATATGGAAAAAATAACGAACGAAACATTATCATCATTGCAGGAAGTGAACGTGTGTACGTGAATGGAGAAACAATGATGCGCGGTGATGCAAATGATTTTACGATTGATTATGCTACTGCGGAATTAACATTTACGACACGCCGATTGATTACAAGTGTCTCAAGAATCGTCGTGGATTTTGAATATACCGACAGACAATATGCGCGAAATAGTTTTGCTGTACGAACAGAAAATTATTTTCTCAACAATCATTTGAACGTTGTGTTGCAATATTATCGCGAAGGAGATGATTATGACTCTCCGCTCGATATTTCGTTAAGCGATAACGATAAAATTATTTTGCGCACCGCGGGTAATAACCGTGAACACGCATCGAAAAACGGCTGGAGAGAAGACTCGTTGGGAAATTATTTTCGTGATTTGTTCATCGTGAATGGTGAACCGTTGTTTGTTTTTATCTATAACGCTGATACGAGCGGCGTTCAAAAATATTCTGTAACATTTTCATTTGTTGGAAACGGCAACGGCGATTACGAGCGCAAAAGTATCGGGGTGTTTGAGTTCATTGGAAAAAATCTCGGTTCGTATTTGCCAAAAATTTTTCTACCACTTCCCGAACTCAATCAAATCGGCGTTGCAAAAATTTCTGCAACAATTACCGATAGTTTGAAAATCGAAACGGAAGTTGCGCAAAATAATTTTGATGCGAATAGGTTTTCTAATCTCAATGACGAGTATAATTCAAGCGGTGCATCGAAAATTTCCTTGAATTATAAATCGATTGATATAAAAAAAATTGGGCGTTTTTCAATTAGCGCGAATAATCGAATGATCGGCAGCAACTTCGTTACAATTGATAGAATTGATGATGTGGAGTATTTTAGAAAATGGAATTTTCAAAACACAAAGCAAGGAGATGAATCACTTTGGGAAGGAAATGTTCTTTACTTTCCTTCGCAATTTCTCTCATTCGGCTTTGCATATGGAAGGTTATATCGAAACAATTTCAAATCAACCAGAACAGAAGGAGGCATACATTTCGCAAAAGAAAAACTTCCAACGCTTTCTTATTTTATTGAAAACGTTGAACGCGCAACACATTTTTCTCACGATTCTTTTCCGGGAAGTTTTGTATTTCGACAGAAAGGAAACACAGAATGGAACATCGAAAACATTACTCCGTCGCTTCGTTTTGAAAATGAAACTCGAAAAGATTTTAATAACAACATTTCACATCTACACAACTCAAGTTTCCGTTTCAAGGAATTTGCTCCGAAACTTTCTCTTCAAAAATTTTATGGAACAGAAATTATTTCTGAGATCGAAATTCGTAACGAAGATTCAATTTCTTCAAATGTTTTTACTCGCGCATCAAATACCATTACACAAAAATATTTTGTTTCACTCTATGAAGTGCAAAATTTTTCTTCCACATTTGATGTAACATTGCGAAAGAAAAATTTTATGAAAACATTCAGTTTCAATAAAAACATTGCAACGAATCTTTTTCGCTGGCAAGGAAGGTATTCTCCGTTTAATCGCGGCGTAGAAACAAATTGGCTGTACGAAGCAACGAGCGAGCGCGGCGCAAAACTCGAACGTATTTTCTTGAAAGTAAAAAAAGGAACCGGAAATTATGTGTACGTTGGCGATAGAGATAGCAACAGAATTGTGGACGATGCGGATTTTGATTTAACACGATTTGACGGTGATTATATTCTCTCTTTTCTTCCAAGCGATGCGTTGTTTCCTGTTGTTGATGTGCGAACAAATTTTCGTATCAAACTTTCTCCGCAAAAAATATTTTCAATTTCAGAAAATAATTTTGTTGCAAAACTTTCGAGCGAATCAAACTTTCGCGTTGAAGAAAAAAACTCTTCTCCAAAAACAAGCGATATCTATTTGTTAAAGTTAAGTAGGTTTTTGGGAGATAGTACAATTTCCGGAAATCAATCAATGATGCACGATATATTTTGGAATGAGAATAACGAAAAATTTTCTTTACGATTTCGATTTCAGCAACGAAAATCTCTTTCTCAACTTGCAGCAACGACTGAACATAGTTACAATCGAGAACGCTCACTTCGTTTACGTATTCAATTCGACGAAGAAATTTCTAGTCAAACGGATTTTACTAACATTATGGATAAACTTTCTTCGACTACATTAAATAATCGTGTAAGAAACATTGTAGGAAATTTACTCGCAACCGATTTTTCCTATCGCCCGAAACAAGAATTTGAATTTGGTTTTAAACTCGAACTTTCTCAAACCACAAACTACAAACCTCAAATCATTATTGCCGATATGAATTCACAATCATCGCGATTCACGTATTCATTTGAAAATAAAGGACAACTGCGAATGGAATTCACACGTGAAGAAGTTTTGCTTTCAAAAAATATTTTTGAATTTCCGTACCAATTTACCAACGGAAAAGTTGCAGGAATTTCGTGGTTGTGGAAAGTTGCATATGATTATCAAATCACGGATTCCTTGCAATCGAGAGCAAGTTACGACGGAAGGAAAGAAGGAACGCGCGATGTTGTGCATACTGCAAAAGCGGAAGTGAGAGCAATATTTTAATGTTAAATTGAACGTTGAATTTGATAGAAACAATTTTTGATTCCATCATCATTGGTGGCGGCGCGGCGGGATTAATGTGCGCTATCGAAGCTGGGAAACGCGGACGAACCGTTTTGGTGATTGAACACAACGAGCAAATTGGAAAGAAAATTTTAATTTCCGGTGGCGGAAGATGTAACTTTACCAATCGTAACGTTTCATCGGAAAATTTTATTTCTGCTAACCCGCATTTTTGTAAATCTGCGCTTGCACGATTTACGCCGAACGATTTTTTGCGATTGGTTGAAAACCATAACATTGCGTATCACGAAAAAAAACTTGGTCAATTGTTTTGTAATACAAGTGCAAAGCGCATTGCAGAAATGTTGTTAAAAGAATGTAACACCTTCAACGTCAATATTCTTTTGAACTGTGAAGTTGAACATATTTCAAAATCCATTTCATTTTCTGTAGAAACTAATCTTGGATTGTTTGAAAGCGAAACTGTCGTGATTGCAAGCGGCGGCTTATCAATTCCGAAAATCGGTGCAAGTAATTTCGGTTATACAATTGCGAAACAATTTAATGTGAATATTATTGAACCTAAACCAGCTCTTGTTCCTTTGTTGTTTTCACAAGAGCAAATGAAAACGTATAACCTTTTGAGTGGAATTTCACTTGATGCAATTGTAACGTGCAACGAACAATCGTTTCGAGAACATATTTTGTTCACGCATCGTGGATTAAGTGGACCTGCGATTTTACAAATCTCTTCATATTGGAAAAATGGCGATGCGCTTTCTATCAATCTATTTCCGAATGAACATATAGAAGATATTCTTTGGCTAAATCAACAAAGCAAAATTTCGTTAGCAACATTACTTGCGCAATATCTTCCGAAACGATTCATAGAAATTTGGTGCAAACAATTGCCTCTTTCCAAACCGATGTATCAATTGAATGAAAAAGAGTTGAAAATGCTTTCATCATTTCTTTCTTCGTGGAATATAACTCCCGTCGGAACAGAAGGATTTGAAAAAGCGGAAGTTACGCGCGGAGGAATTGACACGAACGAACTTTCGTCCAAAACAATGGAAGCAAAAAAAATGCGAGGATTATTTTTTATCGGTGAAATTGTTGATGTTACCGGTTGGCTTGGCGGTTACAATTTTCAATGGGCGTGGAGTTCCGGATTTGCAGCGGGACATTATGTTTGAGTAATGTTTCAAGACACACGAATGCATTTTCAATTTTTCTTCGCTTCATTTTCTTTGTAACTTTTGCCGCAAAAATTTAGCCACGAATTTCACGAATTATCACTAATAAAAATACAATGAATGAAGTCGTTATCGTCAGCGCAGTACGAACTCCCATCGGCGCATTTCAAGGAAGTTTAAGTTCCGTTCCCGCTACAAAACTCGGTGCAATCGCAATCAAAGAATCTCTTTCACGCGCAAACATTTCTCCCAACGATGTCAGCGAAGTAATAATGGGAAATGTTCTCACTGCTGGTGAAGGACAAGCACCGGCACGACAAGCGGCGTTATTTTCCGGACTTCCCGAATCGGTGGAAACGATGACAATCAATAAAGTTTGTGGAAGCGGTTTGAAAGCAGTAATGCTCGGCGCGCAAGCAATTCAACTTGGCGATGCGGAAATTGCTGTCGCCGGCGGAATGGAAAGTATGAGCAACGTTCCGTACATTTTGGAAAACGCGCGCAACGGTTTCAGAATGGGACATCAGCAAATTACCGATACGATGATAAAAGATGGATTGTGGGATGTGTATAATAATTTTCATATGGGAAATGCGGCAGAGTTGTGCGCGAAAGAATGCGCTGTGTCGAGAGAAGCGCAAGATGAATTTGCAATTCGCAGTTATAAACTCGCAATCGAAGCGCAAGAGAAAGGTTATTTCAAAAACGAAATTGTATCTGTTTCAATTGAACAAAAAGGAAAAGGCGCGCTCATAATTTCCGAAGATGAAGAGCCAAAGAAAGTGAAGTTCGATAAAATTCCAACGCTGAAACCGGCATTTCAAAAAGATGGAACGGTAACTGCGGCAAACGCATCGAAAATAAATGATGGCGCTGCAGCAGTGGTGATTATGTCGAAAGCGAAAGCGGAAAAGTTGGGATTGAAACCGCTTGCGAAAATTCTTGCATACAGTTCTGTGGCGAAAAAACCGGAATGGTTCACAACTGCTCCGGCTGATGCAATTCAAAAAGTATTAGCAAAAGCAAAACTCACGAAAGACGATATTGACTTGTTTGAAATCAACGAAGCGTTTGCGGTCGTGAACCTTGCAGTAAACAAAATGCTCGGATTGGATTTGGAAAAAACAAATGTTCACGGCGGAGCAGTTGCGCTTGGTCATCCAATTGGCGCGAGCGGTTGCAGAATTTTGGTTACGCTCCTTCACGCAATGAAACTACGCAACGCAAAACGCGGAATGGCGGGAATTTGTATCGGCGGCGGTGAAGCGAGCGCGATGATTGTGGAAGCGATGTTCGATTTGAGATTTGAGTAATTTATTTCGAGATGATAACTGAAGAAAAAATAAATACACTTTTTGATACACTTGACAAATGGAGAATGTTTCCAGCGTATCAGTTAGAAAGACGCGCGGATATTTTCTTTGCAATTTATCTTAAAGAAGTATTAGAGTCAACTTTCAAAACTACGATTGATAGTATCCTACCAGAATTCCCTATTAGAATTGGCTCTTTATATAACGAGGGCCATAAAAATGATAAACTAAACCTATCATTCAAAGTTGATTATTTTGCAATTAGTCAAAAAAACAACACCATATATTTCATTGAGTTAAAAACAGATGTAACTTCTAAAAGAGAAAAACAAGATTGGTATTTAACCACCGCGCAAAATGTTAAAATAAAAATACTTGTTGAAGGGTTATTGAAAATTTATAGGGCAACTGAACAAAAACAAAAATACAAGCGTTACATAAAAGAATTAATCAAATTTAGATTGATAAAACTAGAAAATGGTACTTATAAGGAAATGAATAATAACTTTGAAATTGAGGTTGTAAATATTCAACCGAAAAGAACGAAGTTTGATAAATTCAAAGTAATAACATTTGCAAACATTATCGAGATTTTGTCAGCGCAAAAAGATTTTTTATCAAATAGATTTATTCAATCTTTGAAGAAGTGGAAAACTAATCCGAATAATTAGAAAAAATTTTATGAACAACATCAACAACATCTTCGTCCTCGGCGGCGGAACAATGGGAAACGGCATTGCTCGCACGTTTGCGCAATTTGGTTTTCCCGTTTCACTCTACAACGTAAAACAAGAATTTCTCGACAAAGCAATAAAAACAATTTCGGGAAATCTCGAACTCAAAAAAGATATATTCAGAAAAATTTTTTTGAACTTTTTTTCAAAAAATCTTGCACGATACTGCTTTAAGCAATATATTTTACTTGCTTTTCTTCTGTACGGTTTTTCATGCAGCCAGTTCTTTGCTGTGCTTCCAGCCGTACGGAAGGTCACACAAGTAAAATGGAAGCTGTCCCCTCCGTTCGTGGCCGCGTGCGCGGAAAATAGAACAACGCGGCTTTTTTTATTTTAAACCCCTTCCCCAATTCTCACAAGTTTTTTCTTTCAATCATTTTTTAAATTTTACTTATGGAAATCACAAACATCTCCGTCCTTGGCGGTGGAACAATGGGAAACGGCATAACTCACACGTTTGCGCAATATGGTTTTCCAGTTTCACTTTACGATGTGAAACAAGAATTTCTCGACAAAGCAATCAAAACAATTTCGGGAAATCTCGACAGACAAGTGAAGAAAGGAACGCTTTCCGAAGAACAAAAAACTTCAACACTTGCAAACATAAAAACTTTTCTCTCGCTTGAAGATGCAGTTGCAAATGCAGATTTAGTAATTGAAGCAGTTCCCGAAAATCTCGAACTCAAAAAAGATATTTTCCGAAAACTCGATGCATATTGCAAACCGACAACAATTCTTGCATCGAACACGTCTTCGATTTCAATAACGGAAATTGCGGCAATTACAAAACGTCCGCAGCAAGTAATCGGAATGCACTTTATGAATCCAGTTCCGCTGATGAAACTTGTAGAAGTAATTCGCGGAATCGCAACATCTGATGAAACGTATCAAACGATAAAAACAACCGCAGAGAAATTGGAAAAAACTCCTGTGGAAGTGAATGATTTTCCCGGCTTTGTTTCCAATCGCGTGTTGATTCCGATGCTCAACGAAGCGATGTATTGCGTGATGGAAGGCGTTGCAAAACCTGAAGCGATTGATACCGTGATGAAACTCGGAATGAATCATCCGATGGGACCGCTGCAACTTGCTGATTTTATTGGTCTCGACGTGTGTCTTTCGATTATGAATGTTCTGCACGAAGGACTTGGCGATACAAAATATCGCCCGTGTCCGTTGCTGAAACAAATGGTTGCGGCGGGATATTTGGGAAAGAAAACTGGAAAAGGATTTTATAGTTATTGATGTGGGATGTGCGATGTGAGAATTTTACATTTTATATTTTACATTGAATAAAACTATTTTTAAAGTGAAGTTTATACAACCATCACTTGACTCCTCGACTCCTTGAACACTTTACAAACAAGAAAACGAACTAACGAAAAATGAATTTTAACTTCGACGAAACACAATTAATGATACAACAAACAGCGCGGGATTTTGCGGAAACAGAATTGCGACCAAACGCATCCGAGCGTGATGAGAAAGAAGAATTTCCGTACGATGCCGTGAAGAAAATGGGCGAACTCGGATTTATGGGAATAAAAGTTCCCGAACAATACGGAGGCGCGGGACTCGATGCAATCAGTTACGTTCTTGCGATGGAAGAAATCTCCAAAGTAGATGCATCGGCGGGAGTGATTATGTCGGTGAATAATTCGCTCGTGTGTTACGGTTTAGAAAAATGGGGAAACGAAGAGCAAAAGAAAAAATATCTCATTCCACTTGCGTCGGGGAAAAAACTTGGAGCGTTTGCTCTTTCCGAACCCGAAGCAGGAAGTGATGCAACAAATCAACACACTTCGGCAAAACGCGACAGCGATTTTTACATTCTCAACGGAACAAAAAATTTTATTACGAACGGAAAAAATGCCGATGTCGTTTTGGTAATGGCGCAAACGGATAAATCGAAAGGACCAAAAGGAATTACAACATTCATTGTTGAAAAAGATTTTCCCGGATTTTCCGTTGCGAAGAAAGAAAGAAAATTGGGAATAAGAAGTTCCGATACGGTTTCGCTTGCGTTTCAAGATTGTAAAGTTCCGATTGAAAATAGAATCGGTGAAGAAGGATTCGGATTTAAGTTTGCAATGAAAACGCTGGATGGTGGAAGAGTGGGAATTGCAGCGCAAGCAATCGGCATCGCAATGGCAGCGTTGGAAGAATCCATTAAATATTCAAAGCAACGAAAAGCATTCGGAAAATATTTAGCGGAACATCAAGCGATTCAATTTAAAATTGCTGATATGCAAACAAAAATTGATGCAGCACAAATGTTAGTTCTTCGCGCCGCGGCAACTGATTCCGATAATCCAAATTTCGGAACATACGCCGCTGAAGCAAAATTGTATTCTTCAAAAATCGCCGTGGAATGTGCTTTGGAAGCAATTCAAATTCACGGCGGTTACGGTTATTGTAAAGAATACCCCGTGGAACGATTGTTACGTGATGCAAAGATTACAGAGATTTACGAAGGAACATCAGAGGTGCAGAAAATTGTCATTTCGCGGTCTCTATTAAAATAGTATAAGGGTGAGAAAAACGCTTTGAAAGTTCAAAAGAATTTTCTACTTTAAGCCCAGAAAATTGAAAACAATTTCATTTCAAAATTATTTAACCAGAATTTCAACTATCGTACTTTGTTATTTCGTTTCGCATAATTAACTCTGCACTCCTTTTGAAAGGAGTACTTCTATGCATTTGTTATTGTTTCGTATTACATATATAATATTTTTTGTACTACTTTTTCCATTGCAAAGTAAAAGTCAGGCGAATTTTTTTTCAACCGTTGCAAACGGAACTTGGAACTCACCAAATTCGTGGATTTTTGTTGGAACCGATAATGACAGTACTCCCGACGACAACGATTCAGTTTTTATTTCCTCGACTTCTTCCAATCATACTATTATTATTCCGGAGAATTTTTCTGCTACTTGTAAAGTACTTGTTCTTGGTACACCGGCGCAAGGAAATGGCGGGAAAATTGTCTTTCAAGATTCTTCATACTTCACTACTTCAACAATAATCATCAACCGTCCATCAAGTAATACACGCGAAATTTCAATCGGGAATGGAAATTTGATTGTGAACGGAAACGTTATTTTCAACTCAAATTCCAATACTTCAAACAGAGCATGCAAAATTTCAGTTGCGAATGGAACAATAACGGTAAAGGGAAATATGTATTTCAACGCGAATGTCGCTTCGAATGCAATTATTGATTTCAGTAGCGGAAATGGAACGCTGTTTTTTGGCGGAAATGTTGTTCTCAATCCGAAAGGAAGTTTCGCTTCAGGAAACTTCAACACGGTTTCTTTCAACGGTAACATTGCTCAAACGATTCACGTCGTATCCAATACGTTCTCTTACAACAACATCATTATCAATAATACCAGTATTTCCGGTGTTTCAATTGACGGGAATGTTTCGCCAACAAAAATAAAAGGAAACATCGTTGTACAACACGGAACGTTGAAGTTGCAGCAATTTTCTTTAGCAGGAAACAACGATAGAACATTTGAACTGAAAGACGAAACTTTTCTGATAATCGGGAAAGAACATTCTTCGAACTCGTTCCCATCGGGATTTCTTCCCGATTTAGCCACATCAAGCACAGTCATATTCGCGGGAGGAGAGCAAACAATCCCACAACGAGAATTTGGAAATTTAGTATTAACCGGAAGTGGAATGAAAACTGCGCAAGGTTCACTTTCTATCAATGGAAATTTTGAGTTCCGTTCACCTTTTGAGGCAGGAAATTTTGACCATTATCTAAAAGGAGTTTGGAACAATTCCTCGCCTTTATTTCTTTCTTCAGGTACATTTTTTTTGAACGGTGAACAAAACAATTGGCTCGGAGGAACGTCTCCAACTCAATTTGAGAACCTTGTCATCAATACAAAAGGAACTGTATTGTTGTTAAATGACATTAGCGTCAATCAAGATATCAATGTTGTACAAGGAACTTTTGATGTGAACATATACAATTGCAACAGAACATCGTTCGGCGGAACATTCGCAGTAAATGAAAATGCAACGTTAAAAATCGGAAGCGATAAAAGTTTTCCGATAAATTTTGCGACCATATCACTTGCGACGACGAGTACCGTGAATTATTACGGAAGCGACTTACACATTCCTGCAGTTCCGAACGGATACGGAAACCTCATTCTTTCCGAAAGCGGAAGTAAATTTTTCAACGACGATATTCTTGTCAACGGCGATATTATTTTCTCTTCGGATGTACATTTGGAAAATCATACTCTTGTTGTCAAAGGAAACTGGTTCAATAACAACGGTTCGTTTGTTTCGAACGCAACTGTTTATTTAAGCGGCGAACACGATTGCATTATCGGAGGAACTTCACCGACGACATTTTACAATCTCGCCATTGAAAAAGAACATACTCTTACGTTGAAAAATAATTTCACAGTTACAAACTCACTTTCCATCAATTCGGGAACGGTGGATGTTGACACGCATGTTGTCTGGGGAGGAAATACATTTGACTTGAAATATTATTCAACGATAAAAATAGCGCATACAAATTTCTCATTCAGATTTTCTGAAAACAATTTTTCTCCCAACAGCAGTGTCGAATTTTACAACACAGAAAACCAACTTATTCAGAAACAAAATTACGGAAACGTATTATTTTCCGGTGGAGGAACAAAAATTCTCCTCGAACAATTTACCGCACATTCTGTAGCCATTGAAAACTCTGTTACTGTTGATGCATCCGATAAAACGCTCATGATTTTTGGCGATTGGAAGAACAATGGCAACGTACTTTCGAGCGGCGAAATACATTTTTCAGGAACACATCAAATAATTTCCTCATCAACGTTCAACGATGCCTCATTTCTCGGGAACGGGACAAAAACATTAGTAGGAGCTTTGACTATTGTAGGAAATCTTTCCATCGGAAAAAACGTCGTTCTAGATGGCGGCGCATTTTACCATAAAGTTTTCGGACATTGGCTCAACAATCAACAATTTGTATCGAGCGGAACCGTTGAGTTTTCAGGTGACCATCAACTCATCAGTTCTTCTTCATTCAATAATATCATCTTGAGCGGCAGAGGAACGAAAACGTTGGAAGGAAATCTCATCATTGGAGGATTTCTTTCCATAACCAATAATGTTACACTTGATGCAAATAATTCTTCTATTACAATTGCGGGAGATTGGAATAATTTTGGAAATTTCATTTCTCAACAGAGTGTTGAATGTAACGGAAATGAGCAAACCATTAATGCTTCAACATTTTACAATCTTTTACTTTCGGGCAACGGAATAAAATCTGCAAATGGAAATTTACATATTGAAGGAAACTTTACAATAGAACCTAATGCAACATTTGCGGCAAACAATTTCGCGCATACACTGCAAGGAAATTTTTTCAACAACGGAACGTTTCTTGAAGGAACAAGTACGTTGCTTTTGGAAGGAAATTCTGTTCAAACAATAAGCGGTACGAATTATTTCAATCTTATCCTCAATAACGCATCGGGCGCAATTCTTGCTGGAAAAACTTTTATCAATCATTCGCTAACTCTTCTTTCCGGAAAACTTTCAACACAAAAATATTCTCTCGAATTGGGATTATCCGCAACACTGAATGAATCGCCGAATAATTTTATTGTGGGAAAAATCTTTACACTTCGACCGACACAAAGCGGAATAAACGAAACCTTCGGCAACATCGGTTTTGAAATGAAAACAGAAGGAAATACCGCAGGACCAACAATGGTAACGCGCATCACGGGAATTGCAATTCCTGCAAGCGCAACATACGGCGGAAATAATTCCATCAAACGCTCGTTTCGAGTCATTCCAACTCAGAATCAAAATTTATCTGCTACCGTAATCCTTCACTATGATGATTCTGAATTGGAAAACCAGGATGAACATTCCTTTGATATTTGGTTTTCAGAATATACCGACGAAAATGCGTATTGGTCGCGAAGTTCGCTCGGAACAATTCGAAATAGCGAATCCAATTCCGTTTCTATCGAAAATATAAACTCGTTGCATTCGTTCACGGTTGCAGATTCCAATAATTATCTTTCCGGCGGAAAAATTATTCTCAAAACGTTCCGCGACGGAGACGGACAAAGTTCAACTTTCAATGACTGGCAAATTACTCCATGGTATGTTGAGATACGAAAAAATTCTCCGAGTGGAACATTAGTTGCAACATCACACAACAATTCAGGATTCATTGCAAATGATGTTCCACCGGGAATGTATGTTCTCGTTCAATCGGATTCTTTCGGATGGCAACATTTCGGTTTTCGTATCAATGGAAATTTTTCGCCAAGTCAAAATTCTGTGATTGAAACGGAAATCAGCGCCGGCATAACCAATTCCATCGAGTTGGTTTCGTATCTTCATAATAATTTCATCATCAACACGTATTGGGATTTAGACGGAGAATTACTCACGAGAAATGACTGGCGGCGAAATTTTTGCAACGTGCAACTGCGTCAACATTCGCCCGAAGGACCAATAGTTTCATTGACTGCTTCCGACTCAACATATACGGCAACGTATCTGGAAAACGACGATTATTATTTTCTTGTTGAAGATACGTTGGGATTGAAACATCTTGGGTATCGCATCAATAACGGAGAAATGATTTCGCTCGCTCACAATACTTTTTCTTTCAGCGTAAACGGAGGAGGAATCCATTCTGTGGATATTGTGAGTTACTTCCCGAATACAATAAAAGTAAAAAGCGTTCGCGACATTGACGGAAACGTTGCGACAAACGAAACGCGCGAACAAATCGAATGGACCTTTTCTTTGTTCGAAAAAACTGTCGAACCGCAATTCTTAGTTGCTTCGTTTGAAAATGTTGAAGAAGCAATGTTCGAAAATCTTGGCAACGGAAAATTTATCCTTGTTCAACATCAAAAGAACGGATGGAACACAAAAGGATATTTGTATAACGCTCAACTTTTTTCTGATGTAAGAAACGAGATTCCGTTGCAATTGAACGGTGGCGATTCGATGAATGTTACGTTTATCAATTTTCATCCAAATTCCATTACCGTGGAACACCACGGTGATGAAGACGGAATATTCGAAACGACAAACGACCGCCAACTTCTTCCATGGAAATTTACGTTGTATAAAAATGAAATTTCTCCTTCAACTGTTGTACATACGGCAATGGGAATCTCGTCATACACGTTCAAAGAACTTGGCGATGGCATATATTTCGTTGAACAGATTGACAGCGCGGGATTTCCGCATATCGGCTATTCACTCAACAATGACAATGTGAGTTCGTCGCAAGCAAAAATTATTGAAGTACATATTTTCGGAGGTGGAATACATTCAACGCTTCAGTTTATCAATTACATTTCAGCGCTGAAAACATACCGAACATTTTTGCAGGATAGTTTAGGTAAACGTTCCGCAAGTATGAGAAAATCTCCAAAATTTGATTCTGTGTTATCACGTATGCCGCTGTACGCAAACATTCGCGATACGATGTTCAAACATTATATTACGCCAAAACTTGGAAGTATAACACTCGGAGTAGTACAAACGAAAAAAAACAACGCACAACAATTCGGATGGATAACACTGTCTAAATCACAACGAAGATTTGCGCCGCATACAAAATACCCAACGCAATTTCAACACAGAAAAGAAATAAAAAATCCAACCATATCGCGTGTGAACAATAAACTTGCCGGCGAATTGTACGCTCTCAAACTCGCTATTGCGGCAAGCGATTATGAACTTACTCCTTCGGGACTTGGCGAATTGATATTTGATGAAGAAAACGAAAATATTCTCAACGGAAAAACGCTCCGGGAAATTGCTCCAGCGGTTTCGTCGGGAATTATTGATACTGCATTAACATACGGTATCGAATTACTTTCGCAACCATCTTCGTATGAAAATTTATATCATTCGTTGCGAAAAATCAACATAGCATTTTCCGGAAAACTTGATACACTCAGAACCAATCCGTTGCAAATAAAAGGCACCGTTCCATTACTTTCTGTCAATTTTCTGAAACCAAGTTTGAAGATCAAACCGGATATCGAACCGCAGAGTGAATA
>VGWC01000040.1 GCA_016873775.1 Ignavibacteria bacterium
TGGGGCGATGGACACGATTCCGGTTTGTACACGTTTGAATATCTGAGAAAATTGTGTACGTGTAATGATTGTAGGAAAAACGGATTCTGAAACAACTACTATATATTCAATAAATTACATACGATATACTTATTGTAGGAAGCGGACCTTCGGGAATAAGCACCGCGGTGGAAGCAAAAAATGCTGTGTTTCTTTTCATCTCTTATATTCTCGGCGAAAAGTTTAATACGAAGAAAAATATTCTCAACTTGGACATTGTTCCATTATTAGTTAACTTTAACCCGAAAATTATTTGGAACACGTAAGACAAATCATTTATTACAAAGACTATTTTTCCGATTTCTTTGAGGAACAAACGGAAAAAGTAAAAGGGAAAATTGATTACGCACTCTTTCTTGTAACGGTCGCAAAACGGATTCCACAGAAATTTTTTCGCCACATTGAAGGAACGGATGGATTGTATGAAATACGCATCGAGTTTCAAGGAAACATATACAGAATATTCTGTTGCTTCGATGAAGGAAAAGTTGTTGTGCTGTTCAATGGATTTCAAAAGAAAAGCCAGAAGACCCCACGAGAAGAAATAGACAAAGCGTTAAAAATAATGAACGAGTATTTTACCGAAAAACCTAAAAGTAAAAATTTATGAATACCAAAAATAAAAAACGCAAAACCATTACCACATTTGACGAACATCTTGACAAACGCTATGGAAAAATTGGAACGCGAAAACGCACAGACTTTGAAATTAAAGCGAAAGCGTTTGCCATTGGCGAAGTAATTAAAGAAGAGCGACGGCTTGCAGAAATGACGCAAGAGCAATTAGCAGAACGAACCGGAACAAGAAAAAGTTTTATCTCAAGAATTGAAAACGGACATAGCGATATTCAACTTTCAACGCTTTACAAACTTTTTGAACTTGGTTTAGGAAGAAAAATTTCGCTGACGATACAATAAGATGCTACATACACACGTCGAAGCGAAAAAATGTTATAAACCCGGTCAAATTTTTTTTTGATGACGCGAGATATATTTTATAAATTTTAACCGTTCTTTTAAACATAAATGAATAAACCAATGAAACCAACAATCATCGTTTTCCTAGTAATGTTTGTTACTATTTTCTATTCTTGTTCATCTACTGATTCAGGCACAGGAGAGCAAGGAAAGTGGAATGAATTTACGTATACGTATCCTTCCTCAAGTGACCCAACGGAAAAAAAATAGTGAAAACTCAAACGAAAGTGATAGTTAATAATTGTACTTACTCCACAGTATCTGACCACATCATTTTATATGTCGATTGGGAAGCAGAAAACACCGGGAAAGAAGCAGCAGAGTTTGGTTGGCAAAACAAGTGTATACAAGACGATGAGGGAAGGGTTTTTAGTCCTGAGAAGGGAGCGGATTCTAGGCTTATTCAGCCCCTTGATAAGACTGGAGAACTTACGATTACGTACATTTTACCTTCCAAAGTAAATATAAATAATTTATACTGGGGTCTGTATCATGGTGATGCAGAGCTGGGTTTAAAATATAAAATCAAACTCACTCCAGTTAATCAAAAATAAAAATAGTTATGGATATTATAGATGAAGCGCGCAAACTCTTGAAATTGAGAGAAGAATTGCTTGCAAAAGAAAAAGAATTTGATAGCCAACGCCTTGCCGTTCACAATGAACTCATTAAGAAACCAGAGCAGAGTATCGAAATTGATGGTTTCAAGATCTCGAAAGTTAATGATCGGGTTCAGTTATAATTTGATAATGATCTCCTTCGAGAAGAACTTAAAAAAATTGGCTTGTCCTATAAAGAGGTTTTAACAATTATTGCAAGGTCGAAAGAAGAAGTTTCGGTTACAGGGTTGATTAGGATAGATGAGAAGTAGAAACAACTAATAATTACATAATACATTTCTTTCCTCACTAAATTTTTTTGAGAGCACTGTTGAATTTACGAATCCAGAATTTTACATTCGCAAATTCGTAATGTTTCGTTATTCGGACTGGTTAGAATTCGCTTTCACAACTCTCTCAATTTCTTCCGTCAATTTTTCCCAATCAACATAGAGCCAACTCAAATCTTCGGTGAGTTTTTTGTATTCTGCTGAAATGGATTTTACTTGTTCACCATTAGAATAAAAATTGGTATCGCTCATCAACGTTTCACATTCGCTTTTACGTTTTTCTTTTTCTACAATTTCTTTTTCGAGTTTCAATAATTTTTCTTTGAGCGGTTTTGTGAATTTGGAAATGCGTTGTCGTTCTTCCGCTTCAATCCTTTTTTTATTCTGTCCACCAACTACTGACTTCTGACTACTTTCTACTTTTTTCTCCGCTTCAACTTCTTCTTTTTTCTTCGCAAGATATTCCGAAACATTTCCAACGTATGTTTTAACAGAATGATTTTTCACTTCGACAACTCTATTGACAATCGTATCGAGAAAATGCCTATCGTGCGAAACGATGATGTACGTTCCGTCAAATTTTTGCAACGCTTCTTGCAATATTTTTTTTGAACGCATATCGAGATGGTTCGTCGGTTCGTCCATCACCAATAAATTCGCGGGTGAAAGCAACATTCGCGCCAACGCCAAACGACTTTTTTCTCCGCCGCTCAGCACATGAACTTTTTTCTCCACATCATCGCCGCGAAAAAGAAAACTTCCGAGCAACGTTTGCAATCGCGTTCTCGATTCACCGACGGAAATCTCTGCTGCGCTTTCGTACACGGATTTATTTCCATCCAATTCATCCGCTTGATGTTGCGCGAAATACGAAATCGTAACGTTGTAACCTATTATTTTTTCTCCCGAAGAAATTTTTTCAACGCCGGCAATAATTTTTGAAAGCGTAGATTTCCCCGCGCCATTCACGCCGACAAACGCAATTCTGTCGCCGCGTTCAACGGTGAAATTTAAATTCGAGAGAACGAGATTGTCATCATATTGTTTGGAAACATTTTTCAACTCCATCACCACTTTTCCCGATGGCAGCGGAGAAGGAAAATGAAAATGAATCGCGCTTTCTTCATCTTCAAGTTCAATCACGTCAATTTTCTCCAACTGCTTGATGCGGCTTTGCACTTGTCGCGCTTTGGTTGCTTTGTACCGAAATCGCTCGATGAATTGCTCCGTTTGCTTTATTTGTTGCTGTTGATTTTTAAAAGCGGAGAGCAATAATTCTTTTCTCAACACCGATTCTTTTTCATAGAAAGAATAATTGCCCGCGTATTCTTCGACGTTTCCGTTCACAATGGCAAGCGTTCGCTTCGTCATATTGTCGAGAAACGTTCTGTCGTGAGAAATCAGCATAATTGCGCCTTCGTACGAGCGCAAATAATTTTCCAACCATTCAAGTGATTCGATATCGAGATGATTCGTCGGTTCGTCAAGAAGAAGAAGCGAAGGATTTTTCAGCAGAAGTTTTGCAAGAGAAATTCGCATTTGCCAACCGCCGCTGAACTCGTTGCAATCTCTCCCGAAATCATCAACGGAAAAACCAAGTCCCATCAATACTTTTTCCGTTTTCGAGCGAATGCGAAATGCGTCGAGCGATTCGAGTTTGTGTTGAAACTCTCCCTGCAACTCAATCAAATCGTTGAACTCTTCGCTTTCGTGCGAAGTGTGTAACAGTTGCGAATGAATTTCTTCCAAATCGTTTTCGATTTTTTTTACATCATCGAATGCCGATTCCGCTTCTTCGAGCAAACTTCTTCCCTCGAGATGTTCGGTTTCCTGCTGCAAATAACCGATGGAAACGTATTTCGCTTTTTGCACGACGCCGGAATCCGCTTCTTGTTTGCCGACGAGAATTTTGAACAGCGTCGTTTTTCCCGCGCCGTTTGCACCGACGAGACCAATGCGAGCGTTTGCGTTGATATAAAATGAAACGTCTTCAAATAAATATTCGCCGCCGAATTGAATAGAAATATTTTGGAGTGAAATCACTTTTTAGATTTGAGATAAGGGATATGAGATTTGCGCATTATCGTAGTAATGCGAAAAAACTTCTTTGCATCTTCGCGTCTTTGCGTGAGATAACTAGTTTACATCGTACCAAAATTTGGCGGAGTAACGTAGGTAAGAAATTGCTCTTTGTTCACCATTTCGCGTTGGAAAAATTTTGCAACTTTTTCTTCTTTGTAAAATCCAAACAAACACGAACCGCTTCCGGAAAGTGAAACATATTCTGCGCCTGATAAATAAAATCCTTTACGCAATTCTTTGATAAACGGAAATTGTTCAAACACCGGTTCTTCAAAATCATTATCCAAGTTGTCGCGCAGATATTCCATATCGTTTATTCCTTCGAGCAAAATTTCTTTGATGGATTTTGCATAACCTTCTTTCGGCGTAACGTGTTGATACGCCCACTTCGTAAAAATTTGTTCGTTGGGAAACAACACGACAATCCAATACGGAACAGCTAACGGAAAATATTCCAGCACTTCGCCGCGACCGGTAGCATACGCAGTTCCATCGAGTAAAAAATAGGGAACATCGGAGCCGAGTTGCAAAGCCATTTCACGAAGTTTCAAAAATGGAACATGAATTTTCCACAATTCGGAAAGCGCGAGAAGAACTGTTGCCGCATCGGAACTTCCGCCGCCAAGTCCAGCGCCGACGGGAATTATTTTTTTGAGTTTAATATCAACGCCGTGATGAGTGTTTGTTTCTTGTTGGAATAACAACGCGGCTTGCACACAAAGATTTGCAGAACCTTCGGGAATAAGTTCGATTCCTCCTCCGGAAAACGAAATTCCTTTGTCTTGCGCGGTGAGCTCAATTTCATCGTAGAGTTTGATGCGATGAAAAACCGTTTCGATGTCGTGAAAACCATCGCGGCGTTTTCGCAACACACGAAGTCCGAGATTGATTTTTGCGTATGCTTTAAGGAGCACAGAGGTTTTAGGATTTAGGATTTAGGTTTTAGATGTGAGGTTTAGTTGCTTTGAAAACTAATATCGAAAACCTAACATCTTACTTCTAACACCATTTACCTCAAGTAATATTTTAACGGGTTCGGGACAACGCTGCATTCTTCGGCAACACGATAGCCGGTAACTTTTCCTTCGTCGCGGAGTTTATACATTCGCGGAACAATTTTGTCGCGAAGTTCGGGCGGCGTCATCGGATTCAAATAAATTCCTGTTCCTCCTTCAAAACCTGCGGGAATATTGACGCGCAATTTTATCAACACGTGCCACGGCATTTTGTAAATCGAATCGAACGGCGTGTAATACCATTCTTCATTACAGGAAATTTGACTTCCCAGCGCGGCGTGAATAGAATGAACCAAATCACTAACGCCGCGGACCTCTTCGGAAGTTTGGTCGAATGGATTTCCCGCAACGGAACGCGAGTACACTTCAATTGTCGGAAAACGGTGACCAATGCCCACGAACGCAAGAGCGAATTCGTTTTCTGCAAAGACTAAATTATGATGCGCAGCAAAGTTCACTCCGAACTCGTTAAAAACGTTCGGGTCTTCGCGCACCATTTTTGTTTGATGCTGCAGCGAAGAGCCCCATTCATCGAGTGCGACAAGTTGTTTGTGCAAATGGTCGAACGATGCGCCCGCGGGACGAAGCCAGTTTTGAAACACGCTGATATACCGCACGTAGCGATTGTTTGCAATAATATCGCGCATCGCATCAATCGTGAACGTGAAGTAATGATAATGTTCTTCCGGCGTCATTTCTCCCGACGAAAAAAGTTGATGGTCAAATTCCGCATTGTGAACGAAATGCCTTCCCGCAATAATCAAATCGTGTCCGCCGCCGAAGAACGCATCAGCGAGTTGTAATTTTTCATCGCTTGGAATTGCAACAATTTCGTCATCGGTCTTTCCCGTTTGTTTCAATTTGTAATTGAGAATGTTCAGCAAATGATTTTTTCCCAATCCGTTTTTGATGTATGCATCGCGCCATTGCAGCAGTTCATCATTCATCCGATAATCAAAATTCTTTTTCCAATAATCGAGCGTAACGATTTCAAATAAATTTGGTGTGCGGCGGAACAATGCTTCAGTTGAAAAATATTCCTGCGCCGAAAGGTGTTTGATGGAAAGATAATTTCCGTCTTGCACAATCATCCGCGCTTTTTCTGGCGGAGTTTCAAAATATCGCGCTGAACAAAAACTGCAATAATCTTCGGGCGTGTGAACGTCCATTTTTTTTGAAGTTGTTGGAACGCCGTTGGTAATCGGTTTGCTTCCACGTCCGGGGACAGACCACACTTCTGCGCCGGTGAACGGATTGACTTGTTTCACCGTCCCGTCCTGCATTGTTATGTAAAAATTTTCGTGTTGCATTATAATAGCAATTAGTAATTCGTAATTTGTAACTTGTAATTTTGTTACGGTTTTGGCGCTGGCGGAGGAAGAGCAAACGCAATGCTTTCCGCTTGAAAATTTCCATCGCGATGAGAACTGTCGCAGAATGGTTTTGTTTTGCTTAATCCACAGCGGCAAAGAGAAATGCGTGTTCGCCCTGCAATATCGAATGTATTTCCTTTGTCGTCGAAGAGTTCAAACTCGCCTTCGACTTTGATACTTCCGTTGGATTTTATAGTTAATTTTGTAGCCATTGTAACAGAGAGAAATAAAAAAAAGAAAACGTATGTAAAATTCGGTGAGAAAGATAGTAAGGAAATACGGGAAAAAGTAAAGCGAGAAAGGAAGATTTAGAAAATATTCATTCGTTTCTTTCCAAATTGTTTAGTGAAAGAAATTCAAACGGTTGCCAACATTCATTGCACACAGAAAACGATGGCGCAGATGGGTGTATTTTTTTCGATGAAGAAACCAATCTATGGTTAAAAAGATAATGATGGAGGCGAGGACAAATAGCACGGTCATAGTTTTTTCTCCGATATTGAATTGTGATACAGAAAGTTGAAATATGTGGTAGTGTTTCACAAGTGTTGGTTGAAATCTTTACAAGAACGTAAACGGTCTTGCTGGACGAAAAAAGAATCATCAATGATTCTTTTGGTTATATCCCGATTTATCGGGGTTTTTTCGCTGTAGCACGACCATTAATGGTCGTGGAGAACGTGCTTTGAAAACATCGTCATTTTTCTTTTGCCAACTCTTGTGAAACACGACCTCTTTTTTTTTACGTTTGCTGCAGTTTCTATAGTATCAATGAAGGAATGAAGTGAGAACCGTTTGCGGTTCACTTCACTCCTTTTGCCGTAATGCTCAGCAACGCATATTCATTGGTGGACACTTCCGAATATTTTTTTTCTTTGAGGATTTCCACGTGCCGAAATCCCACTTGTTTGAACAGCGAAATGTAATCGTTTTTATTCATCGCCCCCGCAACACATCCTGCCCACAGTTCTGCGTCGCGTTGTAAAGATTCGGGAAAATATCCTTCGGTAACAATATCGGAAACAATGAATGCGCCGCCCTTTTTCAGCACGCGATACATTTCCGAAAATGCTTGTTCTTTTTCGGGAACAAGATTTAAGACGCAGTTACTGATTATTCTGTCCACGGAATTTGCGTCCACGGGCATGTGTTCAATTTCTCCGAAACGAAATTCTACGTTGCGAATATTCAGTTTGCGTGCGTTATCTCGCGCGCGCGCAAGCATTTCTTCCGTCATATCAATTCCGATGACGAATCCGGTTTCGCCAACATATTTCGATGCGATAAAAACATCAATGCCTGCGCCGGAACCCAAATCGAGAACGGTCATTCCTTCGCGAATATCGGCGTATTCCGTTGGTATCCCGCAACCAAGATTGAGATTTGCAATTTCCAGCGTATCCAGTTTTTCTGTATCGTAATGTTCCGCCATTACCACATTGAATTGTGGAGAATCGCAACAACTTGTTGTTGTTGAGCAGCACGATGTTTGCGATGATGCGGTTGCAATTTTTCCGTATTTGTCTTTGATAACTTCTTTTACGTTTTCCATAAAATTAACACGTTGATTGTGTGAAAAAAATAATAATTGATGGTTTTACTATTAGACGAAGCATTGTAAAAAAAGACGCAAAAATAAAATCTATGCTATTATTTCATTTTCCAGATTGCCAACACTGCGCTTAATGCAGAAGCGACATTCAATGATTCTGCTTTGCCGAATTTCGGGATAGAAAAAACACCATCGGAACGTTGTTCGAGTTCGGAAGAAATGCCGTGGGCTTCATTTCCAAACACCAATACGGATTTTGCATTGCGTAGTGTTGGAGGGATTTCGTAGAAACTTCTATTTCCGTTTGCCACTGTTGAAAAAATACTGAAATGTTGAAGTTGGAATTCCTGCAATTCTACAGCCAAGTTTCTTTCTTCAACAATCGGCAGGTGAAATACCGCTCCCATAGATGCGCGAAGAACTTTCGGGTTGAAAAGTTCAACACAATTTTTTCCGAGAAGAACAACATCAACGCCAAACCAATCGCACGTGCGAAGCATTGCTCCGAGATTTCCCGGATCCGAAACCGCATCAAAGGCAACGATGAGCGTATGTGGTGCGTGTACGTATTCCGCTAATTGCCAATTCTTTTTTTTGTCAACAACAGCGAATATGCCTTGCGTGGTTTGTGTGTCGGAAAGTTTTTCTATTTCCTGTGTGGAAATTTCCACAAGCGGGATTTTTTTTTGTTTGGAAAGAAGGTGAATGTGTTTTGCTGAATTGTTGGCATAACTATTCTCTGTTCCGATGAGCATATCCACGTTCCAATCGCTTTGTAACGCTTCTTCGACGCAATGAAATCCTTCGACAAGAAATTGTTGCCGTTCAACGCGGAATTTTTTTTGCAAAAGTTGACGCGTGTGTTTGAGTTGTTGCTGCGAAAGGGAATTCATAGGTTTGTTTGTTTGCTCGTTTGTTTGTTTATTGAATTGAAAATGATGCTTCCGAAACGAATCGGTGGTTAAAGTACTAATGAAATTTGAATTCACAAACACATCGAACAAATAATGGATAGAATGCAAGCGAACATCAACAACATCACCATCGCTTACAACGAATACGGAAACGGCGACCCGCTCATTTTCGTACACGGATTTCCCTTTTCTTCTGCAATGTGGGAATCGCAAGCGAAATATTTTTCCCAACAGTTTCGCGTGATTTCATACGATATTCGCGGACACGGCGAAAGCGAAGTTGGCGACGGACAATTTTTTCTTGAAGATTTCGTCGAAGATTTTTTTTCGCTGCTGGATGTTCTTCGCTGTGAAAAAGTAATTGCCGTTGGTCTTTCTATGGGAGGATATATTCTATTGCGCGCGTATGAAAAAACACCCGAACGATTTCGCGCGCTCGTGCTTTGCGATACGAAAAGCGAAGCGGATTCCAACGACGTGAAACTTAAACGCGCAATACAGGCAAAAGAAGTGAAAACGCACGGAGTACGGTATTTTGCAGATGGTTTTTTGAACGCGGTTTTTGCCAAACGAACCTTTTTCGATTTATCCGACGAATTCGAAAATACAAATGCCGTGGAAACTATACGCGGGATAATTCTGCAGACTTCACCGATTTCCATTGCGGGAACATTACTTGCGCTTGCTTCGCGAACCGATACAACACACGTGCTTTCTTCGATTACTATACCTACGCTCCTTCTCGTTGGCGAAAATGATGTTCTTACTCCCCCCTCAACAATGCAAGCAATGAAAGAAATCATTCCTCACGCAACATTGAACATACTCTCGAATGCAGGACATCTCAGCAATATGGAAAACGCAAATGCATATAACACCGCACTCGAACAATTTTTACTTTCATTGAACAAACAATCGTCGTGATGAAAAATTTCGTGAAATGGTTTGCGTTCATTATCGTGGTTTGCATTTACAAAACAAATACGGCGGCGCAACTTTTGTTGAATGCGGATTTAATTGTAACGCCAACAACGATTGAACCGCAGGAAAGCCCGCTGAAAAATGTGAACACAACGTCGCACAACAATTCGCCATTCAATTTGTTCCGTTCAGAAATGTTGGGATTGTGGGGCATTAGTGAAATATTTTCCGTTCGCGCAAATGCACTGTTCGACACAAAAATGAAAAATCGCATTCGGTTTGATGGAGTATATCTCGAAGGCAAACCGGATTCTGTATTCAATTTCCGCGTGGGAAAAATTCCTACAACGTTTGGAAATTTTGTATCCCGACGATTTGCGCGCGAAAATACATTGATTGGATTTCCGTTGATGTACAGTTTCAAAACTCCGTTGTTTGGGAACGACGTTGATACCAATATTTCTCAAGTGTTGTTTCGCAAGCAGCAGTATGATTCAGAGATTATTGCGTTGAATGAAGCGGTTTGGATACAGGGAATTTCTGTGTTGGGCTCAATGGAGAATTTTCGGTACGCATTTTCTCTTTCCAATAGTTCACTTGCAAACCCGAACGTGAAACGCAAATATGGAAATCAATATTCTGGAAGAATTTCATCTACGCTATCCGATAATTTAGAAATAGGAATTTCCAGCGCGCTTGGTTCGTATCTTGACAAAGCAAAACATCTTCCTTCTGATAAAAAGATTGAAGATGTGAAACAAAAAATATACGGTGCAGATGTCCGATACGAATACTGGCGATACGAATTTCTCGGTGAAGTAATGCAAATAACATATGATGTGCCGTTGCTTCCCCAAAAAGAGCTTACGGCGAAAAGTTGGTATGCGGAACTCCGCTATCAATATTCGCGCACCATTTTGCTTTCTGCGCGCGTGGAACAATTTCTCTTTTCCGACGTTGATTCTTTCGGAACATCAGTGAATTGGGGCAACAGTATCAATCGGTGGGAAATGGGAATTCGGTATCGCTATGCCGATATGTTCTTCAAAGGAGTATGGCAACGCATTGAATTTTCCTCATTGCAAGAATCGCTGCTCGATATTTATGCTCTGCAAATCATATACCGATGGGAAGATATTTTTAAGGCGATGTGAAATTTGGGAGCGCGGTTTTTTTGTCACAAGAGTTAAACATTCATTACAAAATTTCTTTCAGCAAATTTTCAGTTTCTTTTTCTAATTTCATCACTGTTTAAAAAATTCAATTCACTTCCAACTCTTCGCAAATTCCGTCAACAGCCGCACACCAACTCCGCTCCCACCTTTCGGCGCGTACGGTTGATTGTCTTCGAGAATTGCCGTTCCAGCAATATCGAGATGAACCCATTTGTAATCGCCGATAAATTTTTTCAGGAAGAATGCCGCTGTAATTGTTCCCGCCCAACGTCCGCCGACATTTTTTACATCGGCAACGTCACTCTTAATGAGTTTCTCATATTCATCATACATTGGGAGTTGCCAAACGCGCTCATAAGTTTTTTCTCCAGCGACTTTTAGTTTGTTCATTACGTCGTCGTCGTTGCCCATCATTCCCGTTGCAACATGTCCAAGCGCAACAACACACGCGCCGGTCAACGTTGCTAAATCAATCACCGCTCTCGGCTTAAATTGTGAAGCATAAGCAAGCGCATCGGCAAGAATCAATCGTCCTTCCGCATCAGTGTTGTCCACTTCAGAAGTTTTTCCTCCGCGATGTGTAACAACATCGCCGGGCTTTACAGCGCTTCCACTCGGCATATTCTCTGTTGCAGGAATTAATCCAATGACGTTCACCGGAAGTTTAAGTCGTGCGATAGTTTGCAATGTTCCAATCGCTGCTGCTGCGCCGCTCATATCCATTTTCATTTCCGCCATATTTGCGGATGGCTTTATTGAAATTCCACCGCTATCAAACGTAACGCCTTTGCCGACAAAAATTATTGGCTGCGTTTCTGCGTTTAGCGTTCCGTTGTATTTTAAAATTATGAAACGCGGATCTTTCACACTGCCTGAACTCACAGCAAGTAAACCGCCGAATTTTTCTTCTTCGATTTTTGCTTTGTCCCATATTTCGCAATCAAAACCGAACTGCTCCGAAGATTTTTTTGCAACATCAGCAAGCGTTTCAGGATAAATTTCATTCGATGGAGCATTTTCCAAATCGCGAGCGAGAATTGTTCCTTCACAAATTATTTTTGCAACGGAAATTCCCGATTTTATTTTCTTTACTACTTCATCCGATGCATCGAATAATATTACTTCGGTAATTTTTTCTTTCTCTTTCTTCTCTGAAAAATATTTATCGAACTTATATTGCGAAAGCATTGCACCCTCAACAATTGCTTGTGTAATTTCTTCTGCGGGAAGCTGTAACAATTTTGCTGCAGAAGAAAAATCGACCGAAACTTTTTTAGCTTTCAATATCTTCGCTTTGTTTAATCCCGTTGCTGTTGCCCGACGTAACATTTCGACGGAAAATTTTTCTTTCTTTCCAACACCTATGAGAAGTAATTGAGGAGTAGCAATTGCATTGTTCGTGAACACTTTGCATACATCTCCGTCTTTTCCTTTAAAATTTTCGAGTGAAGAAATTTTCTCTGCAAGATTTTTTACTTGCTTCGGAAATATTTCTATTTGTTTCGCTATTGATTTTTGTTCTTCAGAAATGAAGAAAACAACTGCATTAGATTTGATTTGTTTTAGTGTGGATTTGGTTGGTGTAAGTTTCATATAATTTTACATTTTATATTTTACATTGAACATTGAAAAATTTTCTAACATACTCAACTACTCATTTACTCAAATACTTTTTCGCTGTATCAACTACTTCTTTCACAATATCATCAAGTTGTACATTGTGAATTCTCGCTCCCGCCGCATTTTTATGTCCGCCACCGCCAAATTCTTTCGCAAATTCGTTAAACGGAATATCGCCTTTAGAACGAAAACTTATTTTCACTCCATTGTCTAATTCGTTGATGAGAACCGCGCCGAGAACTCCATCAATGCTCATTGGATATGTGGTGAAGTTATCCGTTTCTTCAACATCTGTCTGCGTTTCTTCAAACATTTTTTTTGTGCAAACGATGTACGCAAGTTTGTTATCGAAAGCAAATTTCATTTCGTTCAACACTTTGCCGAGCAACACCATTCTTCCTTTCGACCAACGTTCGTACACGTTTGCAAACGCTTTCGTCGGGTCAACACCGTACGATAGAAGTTCTGCAATAATCAAATGTGTTTCTTTATTTGTCCTCGGAAAACGAAACGAACCAGTGTCAGTCATAATCGCAATGTAAAGTTCCGTTGCAATTTGTTTATCGAAATCAAGTTTCGGATTTGCTTTTCGCATTGCATCGAGCAAGTTGAAAATAATTTCTCCCGTAGAAGAATAATTATCGTCAATAAAATATTCATCGGCAAACATTTCCGGTTCGAGATGATGGTCAACGATAACTTTTTTTGCAGAACTTTTCTTGACAACATTTTCCATCGAACGCAAACGGTTTCCTTGATTTGTATCAAGAATTATTATGCAATCTGAAGCAAGAATTTTTTCTGAATCGCGTTTTTCATCGAAGCACAGCAACTCTGAGTTTGTTTTGTCGAGAAAATCGTATTGTTTCGGTGTTTCACTGTGATTGATTATCGAAACATCTTTTCCCAACTTCTGCAAAAAATGTTTCATTGCCAATTCGCTTCCCAATCCGTCTCCGTCGGGATTAACGTGTGTGGTGAGAACAAAAGAATTGTGTTCCGAAATTATTGTTTGAAAGCGTTGTATATCAAGCATTGTGAGAATAAAAAAACGAGAGAGGAAAATTTCTCTCTCGCTTGTTAATCAATTCAAAATCAAACTATTATCCAATCTTCCACGTTTGTCCGCTGCGAAGTAACGCATTCAAGTCACCTTTCTTTTTCGCTTCGGCTTTTTGAATTTGCAACTCCATATCGTTTTCATACGTTGTGCGTTCTACGGCTTTGAAAATTCCAACTGGACGCGGCATTCCTTCCATTGCAGAAAAGTTAGCAAGAATAAATGCGAGCGTAGAGTCTTTTTCGTTATGCACGAGCAAATCATTTTGTGAAACGCTATCGCCGAGAGGAACAACACGCGGTGTAAATCCATCGAGTTTTATTCCTCTATTTTTTTCTTTTCCGAACACCATTGGCTTGCCGTGTTCAAGAAAGAGAACGTTATCGTCTTTCGTTTCTTTTTCCGTGAATGTAAAGAACGCGCCATCGTTAAACACGTTACAGTTCTGATAAATTTCGACAAACGCACAACCTTTAAATTCTCCCGCGCGTTTTAAAATTGCTTGCATATGTTTCGGATCTCTATCAAGCGTTCGCGCAACAAAACTTCCTTCTGCTCCAAGTGCAAGCAACGTCGGATTAAATGGATGGTCAACTGAACCGTGCGGCGTGGATTTTGTAACTTTTCCGTATTCCGATGTCGGAGAATATTGTCCTTTCGTCAAACCATAAATTTGATTATTGAACAACAACACTTTGATGTCAATATTTCTGCGTAACAAATGTATGAAATGATTTCCGCCGATACTTAAGCCATCGCCATCGCCGGTAACAAGCCACACGGATAAATCGGGACGAGCGAGTTTTACGCCGCTTGCAATTGCCGGTGCGCGTCCGTGAATTCCGTGAAAGCCGTATGTATCCATATAATACGGAAAACGTGACGAGCAACCGATTCCCGAAACCCAAACGATGTTGTGTTTCGCAACGCCAAAGTCCGGCATAATGCGTTGCACTTGCGCAAGAATGGAATAATCGCCGCATCCGGGACACCATCGCACGTCTTGGTCCGATTGAAAATCCTTTGCGGAATATTTTGGTTGAACAAAAGTTTGTTGTGTTTGATGTATAAGTTCTTGTAATAAAGACATAATGTTTAATTCAATTTTATTTGTTATTTCATTCCCAATACTTCATCAATTTTCTTTTCAAGTTCAACGGATTTGAACGGTAGTCCTTGAATTTTATTATACGAAATTGTTGGTACCATATATTTGAATCGCAACACTTTCGAAAGTTGTCCCAAATTTAATTCGGGAACGAGAATGTGTTTAAAGCGATACAAAATTTCGCCAATGTTTTTTTGCATAGGGTTGAGATATTTAATATGCAAATGCGAAACCGATTTTCCTTCTTTGCGTTTATTCGTTACTGCCGTTTTAATAGAGCCGTACGTGCCACCCCAACTGACAACGAGAACATCGCCTTCCGTATCGCCTTCAACTTCTGCAAGCGGAATATCATTCGCAATGCGGTCGATTTTTTCTTGACGCAACTTAACCATCAATTCGTGATTTGCCGATTCGTAATTGACATTGCCCGTGATGTTTTGTTTTTCCAAGCCACCAACGCGGTGTTCCAAACCGGGAGTTCCGGGAATTGCCCAAGGACGTGATAAAGTTTTTTCATCACGCGAGTACGGGAAAAACCCTTCCGCTTCTGTTCGAAATGAAACAGGAATTTCCGGCAAATCGTCTGCATTCGGAAATTTCCACGGCTCTGCACCATTCGCTAAATATCCATCGGAAAGAAACATTACAGGACACATAAATTTCAATGCGATTCTGCTTGCTTCAAACACAGTTCCAAAACAATCGGATGGCGTTTGAGACGCGATAACACAAACCGGAGATTCGCCATTTCTTCCATACATCGCTTGCAACAAATCTGCTTGCTCCGTTTTTGTCGGAAGTCCTGTGCTTGGTCCCCCGCGTTGAATATTCACAATCACGAGTGGAAGTTCCGTCATTACTGCAAGTCCGATTGCTTCTTGTTTCAATGCAACACCGGGACCGCTTGTTGTTGTTGTTGCCAATGCTCCTGCGTATGCTGCACCGATAGAACTTGCGATCGCGGCAATTTCATCTTCCGCTTGAAATGTTTTCACGCGAAAGTTTTTGTGCCGCGAGAGTTCGTGAAGTATATCGCTTGCAGGAGTAATCGGATAACTTCCGAGAAATAATTCGAGATTCGATTTCACCGATGCGGCAATCAGTCCCCACGCGATTGCTTCGTTTCCCGTAATGCTGCGATATGTTCCCGCATCAAGTTTCGCAGGTTTTACTTCATAGCGAACCGCAAAAATTTCTGTCGTTTCGCCGTAATTCCATCCTGCCTGAAGAACGCGCGTATTTGCTTCCATAAAATCAGGAGTTTTTGCAAACTTAGATTTTATCCATTCAATTGTTGCATCCATCGGACGATTGAACATCCAATACATCATTCCGAGCGCGAAAAAGTTTTTGCAGCGGTCAATGTGTTTCGAGGACATATTCATATCAGTAAGAACAAGTCCCGTGAGTTTGGTAATATCAACAATGTGCAATTGATATTTACTCAGTGAACCATCATCGAGCGGACTGACAGCATAGTTTGCGAGTTTCAAATTTTTTGCATCGAAACCATCGCGGTTTGCAATAATAACTCCGCCATCAACCAAACTATTCAAGTTCACTTTCAACGCCGCAGGATTCATTGCAACAAGCACATCGCATTGGTCGCCGGGCGTATAAATTTCCGTTGATCCGAAATGAATTTGAAATCCGGACACGCCGAATAAAGTTCCGGCAGGAGCGCGAATTTCTGCGGGATAATCGGGAAACGTGCTTAAATCATTTCCCATCAACGCGGTGGTTTTGGTAAATTCCATTCCGGTCAATTGTATTCCGTCTCCGCTATCGCCGGCAAATCGGATAGTTACGTCGTCAAGGTTTTTGAGTGGTTTCACGATGGTTTGGGTTGTTTGCTGTTAAAGGATAACCTGTTCTTCGATGTGGAAGAACGTTGGATTCCGTTTGAGATATTCTTATGAAAAAAATCGGGGGTAAATTTATAAAATTCTTGGAGAATAGTTTTCGCTTGCAATGAACTGAACGGAAATTTGTTCACATAAATCTTTCCCCTTTGATAACAACTTTCCATATCTTTTTTCCACCAATAAAAATTTTTCATAAGAAAAATGATTGAACAAATAGAACAAAAATTATCCGAAGAGAATGTCAATGCGTTTTTGAAACAACGTTCGTTTGAGGAGATGTATAGAAGCGTGCAAAGAAGAGAATTTTTTGTTCAAGCGTGAGTTCGTATCTTTTGCCCGCACTTTTTTGCGAATCACGAATCGGAGAGCTCGCCTAATGGTATGGCAGCAGTCTTGAAAACTGCCGTCAGCAATGACGTGGGGGTTCGAGTCCCTCGCTCTCCGCTATAACTCATATTGTATAATAAAATCAATGTGTTTGTTGGTCATATATTTGGATAGTGTCCAAAACGTGACCAAATACAAACGATTTCTAATTATATTTAGTGAGTTTTATGACCTCTCCCAAAATCAACCTTAAGAAAATCAAACGCCAAAAAGGATATGTTTATCAACTTGATTACCGTCTAAACGGGAAACGCATACGTCAGTCTATTGGCCCTGATAAAAAAGAAGCTGAGTTAATAAAGACTCAACTTCAAAAAGAATTCCTTCTTGGTAACTTCAACCTTTCTACTACCAAACAAAAAAGTATCAGTCTAAATGAACTATCCGAGGAGTTTTTCAAAGCGAAGAAAAATATTATTCGCGATTCGTCATTAAATCGATATCGAAGTTATTTTGAAAAACTCTCGAGTTTCTTTTCAGCATATTTTCCGTCGGTTTACGCTGACGTAACAAAGATTGAATCGAAATACGTTAAAGAGTTTATTGATATCGTTCTCGAAGGAAGGGACAAAGACCAAAAGAAGTGGGAGAAAAAAACAATTAATGAATGCACTAAATTTTTAAAATCTCTTTTTAAGTTCGGTGTCGAAAATGACTTGTTAAATGAAATCCCATTGAAAAAAATTCCAATACTGAAGGTATCAAAGAATGGAAAAGCAGATTATTTCAGCGATGATGAAATAGAAAATATATTTAACAAAATAGATCCGTATTGGTTAGCACCAATGAGGTTTATGCTTAACACAGGACTAAGAAAAGGAGAAATGATAAATCTAAAATGGGATAATGTATTACTACAAAAAGAGAACTCAACAATCACTATAAGTTCGACTGATGACTGGGAAACAAAGACGGAAACATCACGCAACATTCCATTAAACAAAATTGCCATTGAAATACTGGAACAACAAAAAGGAAAACACAAGGAATATGTTTTCACAAATAAAAGCAATAAAAAAATGCATCCTGACGAGCCTTATCACGCCCTCAAAAAAGCATTACACGCATTAGGACTGAAAGGAGATGTTCACAAACTTCGCCACACTTTCGCAAGCAGACTTGTTATGAAAGGCGTAGATTTATATACAGTAAAAGAATTACTCGGGCATTCTGATATTGAAACAACACAAATCTACGCACATCTTAGCCAACAACATTTACAAACAGCAGTAGCAAAATTGGAGTAAAAAAAATCCCCCTACACATTACTGCAGGGGGATTCTTTTTCTTACAAACAATTACAATAACATTCTTTCAATCCTACATTCTTTCGCATTGTAAAAGGCTCTTTACATAACTCAATTCCTGGCTTTACTTTCCACGGTGCATTATCAATCATTTGTATCACATCGCGATATACTGTTTCACGATACTGAGTAGAAACATGAAAATGTGTTCCTTCTTTTATTAAATCATTTGTATCAGGTTGCCATTCGGGCGCGACTAAATGCCACTTCTTTCTCCATTGATCAAGACTACTATTCACCTCTCGGTATGTTCCCAACGTAATTCTTGTCGGTGTCAATCCCATCTTCGCTGCATTATTGAAGAACTGAATATAATCCTCCCTCCAATTTTCCGGAGTCAGTATCGGGTCAATGCGAAATCGGGTTTCATACCCAAAATTTTGTGCTTGTAAACATGCTTGCAAACGCTCTTCAATTGGTGGAGTGATTCTCTCACCCGTGTCAGCATATTTACCTTCCCATAAATCTGCAATGCGTTCCGGATTCAATGAAAAGGTAACGACAACATTCTGTGTTGGTAACCCTTGAAGGTAATGTGTATTTGCAGATTTAGTAAGAAGAATCAATTTATTCCCCCTTGGATTTGTCGTAGGATCTGCAAAGAGCGGAATATACCGACGTGCATGACCAGTAACTCCTTCAAACAATAAGGAGTCCGCACAATCAATTCCTAAGCCGAGTGTATCTTTTGAAGTCCGTCGAATTCGTCCCCTTTTGTTTCCTTGCGTATCCTTCCAATCTGTTTCCCATTCATCTGCAAGCAACCATTTCCGAACTTCGTTTTCAAATTCATATATATTGTCATAAACTAAAGGTTTACGAGGGTCTCGCATTGCCCGAAACGTTAACATCAAAAAACAGAACCTGCATTGGTATCCACAAGCTCCAGAGCCAATGGCAAGGTCATACCATACGGGAGGACAAAATGTATTTCTATCTCCATGCCAGTTATGCTTGATAAATTTATCTTTACGGGACGCTCGGTAAATTTCCATATCTTTTATTGTTCCAAGTTCAGAAGCAGGAATGGTTTCTTTCCGCCAGTTCCCATCGCTTACTTGTGCTGAAACATATGAGTTAATTCTTTTTTTTCTACTCATAAGATGATATTCTTCCAATCAATATTTTTCATCGTTCACTCAAATAATTCATTAGAAAATACATGCCTTTCAATTCACTCGCACAAGAACTATACCAAACAATTCTCCGCTTTTAATAATGTAATTCATATTCTTCGTGTCGGGTCTTCCACTAACTCTTTTAATCCTATCGTGGATCAAATCATCATAACTCGCATTGATTACATCATTCCAGTCATAATAATTTATTCCTTTGTTTTTTATAGCTTTCGCTCCCGCATTAAATGTCATTGTCTTCAAAAGTTCTAAATCTTTTTCTTCTCCATAAAACGGCATCGCCATAATGCGGACGAAGATCCCGGCTTTGGCTATTTCCTCAACAATTTTCAATCTTTCGGATATTGGAAGTGTCCATAATTCTAACTTTAGTCGAATGGGTTCGTGCGGTGTAGCGAAACTCATCTCCACCTGAACCATATCGCGCATTTCTATTAATTTCGGTATATGTCGAACGATGCCATTACTTTTTGTCAAAAAATGGATCATCCACGAATTTCCATTTACGGACGCATTCTGAAATGCTGTCAATATCTCAAGCATAACATCGCGCCCTTGTCGTTGAACTTCGTGTAACACCCTCGGCTGATAATATTCACTCGATTCATTAATCTGTATCCGTTTCAAATGCTGCGGTAAATTTCGAAG
>VGWC01000041.1 GCA_016873775.1 Ignavibacteria bacterium
CGTACGCGTGTTGTTCGTGATAATCAATCAAACCAACGTACGGTGGACTTGAAAATATTCCGTTGATTTTTTTCTTCTTCGCAAGTTTGAACAGTTCAATATTTCGCTTTTCCAACTCTTTGAAAATATCGAGCGTTCGTGAATCGCCTGTTAAACAATATTGAAATGTATTTGTTCGGAGCGAATCAAATTTTGCTAAACGCTGAATCGTATCGTTGCGAAAGATGTTGTTTCTCTTTACGTACTCGTTGCCAAAATTCTTCTTCGGTTTCGTTCTCTCTTTTGGAAAAAATCCGTATTTCATCTCGTTGAGAAAAATTTTCTTTACTGCTTTTATTTCCAAACGCTCTTCTGTTCAATTCTTGTAACAATAAAAGCCGTTCTCCATACGAAAGTTTCCTCGAATACTCACGTAAACTTTTTCCTTGCTCTTCACGTGTGGAGAAATGAATTTCTTTATGTAACATTAGTATTTTCTGAAATTGCGGGTTAAAAATACTCAACACGAGTTACAATAAAAAAGCAAAACTC
Organism: Ignavibacteria bacterium; assembly: GCA_016873775.1. Classification (NCBI taxonomy): domain Bacteria; kingdom Pseudomonadati; phylum Ignavibacteriota; class Ignavibacteria; species Ignavibacteria bacterium. The sequence continues at coordinate 532 of VGWC01000041.1, forward strand.
AAAGTAACCATCGCAAATATTCATTTGAACATTTCTTGCAATATTCTTTCCTTCTGCGTAACTTTTCCCCGCACTTTTAAAAAAACCAGAACAATTTTTCAACATTGTTTTTTACTTTTGAGGAACAAACGCCGATGAGATTGCAACGTTTTCTTTTTCTAATTGTCATAAGCACAGCATTGTTAAACGGCCGCGATACGGTTGCGCAGAAAAAAAATACTCAAGAATTGCGCGCGTGCGAACGGATTAAAACTTCACACATACGAAATATTGTATCGTCCGAACACGAATTTAAATTTGGCGAAGCGGTCAAGAAAGGCGTGCGGAAAGAATCTGCTACATACAATACCGACGGATTTCGAACCGAATGGGCAACGTTCAATTTGGATGGAACAATTGCGTTCAAATACAAATACAAATATGATTCCAATGGAAATAAGTATGAAGAAACAAAATATCTTGCCGATAATTCGATTGAAATGAAAGTTCTTTACAAATACGATAGCACCAATAACGAAATCGAAGCGGTTTGGTATAATAGTGAAGGCGCGATTGAAGCAAAATCGGTTTCGTTGTACAACGAGAAAGGAAATATGATTGAATGGGCGAGAAGCAAAAGCGACGGATTGATGAGCAGCAAAAAAACATTTTCGTACGATACGGGAGGAAATCTTCTCGAAGAAACGGAATTGAAACCGGAAAAATCTGCAAGAAGACGCGATGAAATCGTCGAAGTGTTTGCGGGGAAAAAAACATTCTCATACGATGCCAATGGAAATATGACCGAACAAACCGCATATTCGAGTGAAGGAAAAATCGTTGCCCAAATTTCGTATACGTACGATGCCAACGGAAATATGGTTGAAGAACTTTATCATAATCCGCAACGCGTCGTGATTGGAAGAAAGAAATCGGAAGGAGCGGGCGAACGAAAAACGTATGCGTATGATGCCAACGGAAATCTCATCGAAAAACTTACTTATTCCAGCGAAGGAATTATCGTTTCCAAAACAACGTATTCTCACGACGAAAACGGTAATGTTCTTCAAGAACTGTATTACAATGTAAAACTGAACGAACCGCAAGCAATGTCGAAGTTTGTATACATACTGTATCGCCAAGAATAACTGAAAAAAATTTTTTTATGTCCACAGATAATGTCAATATTCTCACAGCATTTGCTTTTGGTTTGCTTTCCTTTATTTCTCCGTGTGTATTGCCGATTGTTCCCGGCTATATTTCGTTCATCTCCGGCGTTTCGATAGATGCGATGAAAAGCGATGCGGAGAAAAAAAATATTCGAAATCAAATTTTGCTACGCACGATGATGTTCATTCTTGGATTTACGATGGTGTTTGTTGCACTCGGAGCATCCGCAACCGTGGTAGGAAAATTTCTTTTACGGGAACTGAACGTTATCAGCAAGATAGCAGGAGTCGTTATCGTAATTTTCGGGTTGAATATGATGGGTATTTTTAAAATCGGATTTTTGAATTACGAAAAACGATTTCATTCGGAAGCAAAACCGTTAAGTATTTTTGGCGCACTTGTCGTTGGACTTGCGTTCGCATTCGGATGGACCCCGTGTATTGGACCGATACTCGCAGCGATTCTCGCAATTGCAAGTCAGCAGGAAACAGTAGGACAAGGAATAATTTTATTGACAAGTTACTCGCTTGGTTTAGGAATTCCGTTTCTTGTTACCGGAATGAGTATTACAGTGTTTTACAATTTTTTCAACAAATTGAAAAAGCATATGCATACCATTGAAATAATTGGTGGTGTTTTGTTAGTAATTGTAGGCGTGTTGATTTTTACAAATTCACTCACTATTCTATCAGGTTATTTGTCAAAGTGGTTTCCGTTTCTCAATGAAATTGGATAACGGATTTCCACATACAGATATCAAAGGAATGTTTCGTACGTTATCAAGATTGCAATAGGAGTTTTAATAATTCAAACAAGAGTACGAAATGAAAGGAGAAAAAGAAAACAAATTCCACATTTAGAGGCACTTCAATCATTGGCACATAATTTGTTATTCAGAAAAAGAGGTACACGAAATAATAATTTTTTCAATTCCCGATGAATTCAACTTCTTCCAAAGCAAAGAAAACAAGCGGTAATGTTGTTATTACTGCCGAGCGATGCAAAGGGTGCGGCTTTTGCGTCGAGTTTTGTCCAACAGAGGCGCTGAAACTTTCAAGTCAATATAATACTAAAGGATATCATCCGCCGACTCTTGTGTTCAAAGATAAATGCAACGGCTGCGATATGTGCGGAATAATGTGTCCCGATTTTGCAATTTACGGTTATCGTTTAATGCTGAAATAAGGATTTTTATTATGAACCACGATTCAAGTGCAGTTTTAACGGGCGCGCATTTTATTGACGGCGACCATGCGTGTAGTGAAGGAGCAATTGCTGCTGGATGCAGATTTGTAGCAGGATATCCGATTACCCCTTCAACAGAAGTTGTTGAGCGGATTGCAGAACGGTTTCCCAAAATTGGCGGATTGTTTATTCAAATGGAAGACGAAATCGCGTCTTCGATTGCAATACAAGGAGCAGTTTGGGCAGGGAAAAAAGCGATGACGGTTACTTCCGGTCCCGGTTTTTCGTTGATGATGGAACATATCGGATATGCCGCGATGACAGAAACACCGTGCGTATTTGTTGATGTTCAGCGAGCAGGTCCATCAACAGGATTGCCGACGCAACCTGCGCAAGGAGATATGATGCAGGCGCGATGGGGTTCACACGGAGATTATGAAATTATTGCACTTTCTCCAAACTCGCCGCAGGAATGTTTTGATTTGACTATCAAAGCATTCAATCTTTCCGAACAATACCGCGTTCCGGTGATGTTTATGATGGATGAATGTGTTGGACATATGATTGAAAAAGTTGTCATTCCTTTGGCAAAAGAAATAGAAGTTTATCCACGAAAATATTATGAGGGACATCCGGAAAATTTTCTTCTCTTCAAACCGGATGAACATTTTATTCCTCCGATGGTAAAAGCGGGAGATGGATACCGAATTCACGTTACGGGATTAACGCACGATGAAAAAGGGTATCCGAGTATGACGGTTGCATCACAAGAAAAATTAGTTCATCGTTTGGTAAATAAAATACGTACGAATGCAGATAATATCGTTGATTTCAAGGAAGATAACGTTGAAAACGCCGATGTTGTAGTTGTAACCTATGGAATAACTTCGCGCACAGCCATTCCTGCAATTGAACGCGCACGAAACGAAGGAATGAACGTAGGACATCTTCGCTTAATTGTTGTGTGGCCATTTCCTGAAAAGAAAATTCGTGAACTTGCACCGAAAATACAATCATTCGTTGTACCCGAATTAAATTACGGACAAGTCGTTTTGGAAGTTGAAAGAAATGCGGCTGGGAAAGCAAATGTTGAACTCGTTCCTCATGCAGGCGGAACAGTTCATAATCCAACAGATATTTATAATGCAATAGTAAAAAGTTTGAAAGCAAAATAACAATGGAAGAAATGTTGTACGAAATAGAAGAAGCGATTCCGCATAATTCCGTCGAAGATTATTTGCGAATGGACCGTATTCCGCATATTTGGTGTCCTGGTTGCGGTATCGGAACAACGGTCAATTGTTTTGTGCGCGCATTGGAAACAAGTAATCTGAATCTTGATAAAGTTTCTGTCGTTTCCGGAATTGGTTGCACGGGACGCGTAGCGGGGTATATGAATCTCGATTCGTTTCACGCAACACACGGACGAGCGATTCCGTTTGCTACGGGATTAAAGTTAGCAAATCCGGAATTGAAAGTCATTGTGTACAGCGGCGATGGAGATTTAACAGCAATCGGAGGGAATCATTTTATTCACGCGGCGCGAAGAAATGTTGATATGACGGTGATTTTAGTGAACAATTTCATTTATGGAATGACCGGAGGACAAGTTGCACCAACAACACCGATGACTGCAACGGCAACAACAACGCCATTCGGAAATTTTGAAAACTCGTTCAATCTTCCGTATTTAGCAGAATCGTGCGGCGCAGTGTATGTTGCGCGATGGACATCGTATCACGTTCGCCATCTTACGAAAGCAATGAAGGAAGCAATTGCGAAAAAAGGATTTTCATTTATTGAAGTGCTGTCGCCGTGTCCAACATTATACAGTCGCCGCAACAAACTTGGCGATGGATTAGACCAAATGGTATATTACGAAAAGAACAGTGAAATAAAACACGGCGCAGATACAAGAACAGTTGCATTGGAATTTCAGGGAAAAATTATTTGCGGAAAATTTATTGATAAAGAACGACCAACATATCTCGAATTGATGAATGCGCATTACAAAAAAGTGTTCGGCGATTCGTTTCAGGAATATAATGGTTAAAAAATTGTGTTGTGTGCAAACACGGTTGCAATTCGAAAAAAAAGTATTGAGAAGTTTCAAAACTATGTCACGAACAGAAATAAAAATCGGCGGCTTTGGCGGACAAGGAGTAATATTAAGCGGTTATATCATCGGACGCGCAGCAACTATTTTCGATAGTAAATCAGCGACAATGATTCAGGCATTTGGTCCCGAAGCACGAGGAAGCGCATGCAGCGCAGAACTCATTGTTGATTCCAATCCGATCGCATATCCTTATATTACTTCACCGCGCGTGATGATTATTATGTCGCAGGAAGCATACACAAAATTCACACCTTCTCTTGCTAATGGTGGAGTACTTATTACCGAAGAAGAATTGGTAAAACCGCACAACTTGCGAAAAGATATTACTCACTATTCTATTCCGGCAACACGCATTGCTGAACAATTAGGAAAGAAAATGGTCGTGAATATAGTTATGATGGGATTTATGACTGCGCTTACGAAATTTGTTGATGCAGAAGCGATGAAAAATGCAGTAAAAATATCAGTGCCGAATGGGACGGATAAACTCAATCTTTTAGCATTTGAAAAGGGATACGAATATGGAATAAATGGTAACTTTTCTTCAACGTAAAACTCCTTTTTTTTAGCTTCATCGTATATATGTCAACTACTTTGTAGTCGAAATACTACAACGTTGCTGAACAAATTCATTTCCTCTTAATCTCAGGTATATCTCTAACTTGAACAACTCATAGTGTTGCTTTAAAAATATAAAGACGGACACTGGCATCCCAAAGCATGCGGAAAAGGAACCCGAAGAACCGCTATACTTTTGTTGTGAATGAAGACGCCAATGTTACCGTCTTAAAATTTCTAACTTTGAGAAAAATTCCTGTCAAGATTACTTGATAAGTTTACTCATCTTACAAAATGTATGCCAAATAAGGTGTTTTTTTTAAAAAATGAAAAACTTTTTTAGAAATGCCATTTATACTAACTACATAAATTACTTCCATTTTCTTCGAAATAAATGCATCAATTGTTGAAAAAACAATTAATTTGTTGTTTTTTTAACAATTTGGTTTATTAAAAAACTTTTCATTGGTTAGAGATAGGTTGCCAATCCAAGTTTTTTATAGGTCCCTTTTTATAGAAGTTTGATGATGTTATTAAGTGATTAAGAGATTTGTCACAGAGAAATATTTCAATGTTGAATAAAAACAAGGATGCTCCGTTTCACATTTGAAAGAAAGTAAATGTTGAAGTTCCATTTGTAAAGTTGGAATGGCGTATAGAAGAGAAGAGTGAATAATAACTATTAAAGTGCCTATGATTTGATGTTATGAACGAACCACATAAACAGAATTGAGTTTTCATTTATTCTCACTTGGATGAACTTTGTCGCTGGTGGTGGAAAAAAATTACTTCGAAAGTAATGAGTGCCCGGAACAGGACTCGAACCTGCACACTCTTGCGAACAATAGACTCTGAATCTATCGCGTCTTCCAATTCCGCCATCCGGGCAAAAAAAATACAGTAAAATATACTATATCTTTTTAGACCAAAGGAAAAGAAACTTATCATATAAAAAAAATAAACTGATGTTGTGTAATTACCGTAAAAAAAATCTTACTACGTTCAACACCGTAGTTTTAAAAACGTTCAAAAAGTTATTCACATAATTAATTTCAAGGAGCTAATCGTATGCGATTGAGACTTATTCACAAACCATTTATATACGGAATATTCTTTTCGTTATTCTCATTATGTATTTCCAACGTTTTCGCTGGAACAGTTTCTTCTATTACCGATAATACGGCAATTAGTATTGACGACGAATGCTTCTGCAACGGTGAATGGAGATTTTGGCGTTTAAGCATTACCAACGCCCAATGATGATGTGTATCTTGGAAATGATTTATTGATTTCAAATATTACTTTATCCCTAGCAATTTATCAAGCGAAGTATATTTCTACCGAATGAATTTCGGAGACGGAACATATTCTGCGATGAAAAAAATGTTGTTGCGGAAGTAACCTTTGGCAATAACTATACGCATAACGAAAAAGCCGACTCATTTCCCCTTCCGAATCGGTTTTTTTGTCAATACACTTGGAACGAAAAATATTGATTCACTGTTTTTCACGCACTCCCTACTGTGTATATTTACATCGAAATTTTTAACCTCTAATTATTGAAAGAAAAAAATATGTTTAACAAACACTTAACCTCATTGCTCATATTGGTATTTATTTTTAATTACATTGCATTGGCAAGTGGAAAATCGTACGGAAAAAAAATCACTTTGAAAAAAATGACAAAGATTTCTCACATCCTTGCTGAGCCGCAAAAATTTGACGGGAAAAAAGTTCTCGTTGAAGGACCCATCGTTGATGTATGCGAACATCGGGGATGCTGGATGGAAATCGGCAGTGATAAAGAATTTGAAAGCATCAAGTTTAAAGTTGATGACGGCGTTATCGTTATTCCGATGGATGCAAAAGGCAAAAAAGTGCGTGCCGAAGGAATAATTTCCGTGAAAACAACCTCCGTCGAAGACCAAATTGAAAAAGGGAAAAAACATTCTGAAAAAACCGGCGAAGAATTTGACGCATCAACAATCAAAGAACCGAAAACGATAATTTTGTTAAAAGGAGAAGGCGCGGTAATAAAATAATATCAGCATCGTTGTTCACCGAAGAGATTGTTACGTTTTCATAAACGTGTCATTGTTTCAGTAATCGAGGTTTTGTATGGGAAAAATTCGCAAATGGAATAATATTCTCCATCGCGATATCGGATATGTCATCGTTGCGTTAACGCTCGTGTACGGAATTTCCGGAATCGCCGTGAATCACGTACAAGACTGGAATCCCAATTTTTCGAAAGAAAAAGAATTTCTTGAAATACAACCGATACGCGGTCAAACGCGTGAGGAAATTATTCGCGAAACACTTTCCCAATTACAAATTTCCGAAGAACCCAGCAATGCATTTCGTCCCGATTCATCTACGTTAGTATTGTTCTTTGATGGAAAAACGTACACCGTTGATTTACCAACAGGAATGGTTCTTGTAGAAAAAATCCAGCAACGCCGCGTGTTGTACGAAATGAATCAACTGCATTTAAACACACCGAAAGATTGGTGGACATATATCGCCGATGTATATGCACTGAGTTTAATCGTAGTTACGATAACCGGCGTATTCGTCTTGAAAGGAAAAAACGGAATAACTGGTCGCGGCGCTTGGTTAACGGCAATTGGAATAGTCATTCCATTGGGTTATTGGATATATTATTTGTATTCCTGATAGTTTTCAATTTCAAAACTATGCAGAAGATATATTCAAATTCATTTCCTAAAGAATGACAACGACGTTTACCGCAACGGAAGAGAAAACGAGCGTTGCAAAATCGTCGCTTTACGGAGCAATTTTTATCACTGCGTTAAAAATTGTTGTCGGTTTTTCTACGGGAAGTTTAGGAATACTTGCTGAAGCCGCGCACTCTGCGCTTGATTTTCTTGCCGCAGGAATTACTTTTATCGCAGTGAAAATTGCTGACAAACCTGCAGATAAAGACCACACGTACGGTCACGGAAAAGCAGAAAACTTCGCCGCGCTCGTAGAAACGCTACTACTTCTTGCAACGTGCATCTGGATTATTGTTGAAGCAGTAGAACGTTTGGTCTCACAAAAAGTACACATCGAAGTTTCCGTGTGGGCTTTTGTTGTGATGGGAATTTCCATTGTTGTAGATTATTCACGGTCACGTGCGTTGTATCGCGTTGCGCAAAAATACAATAATCAGGCATTGGAAGCGGATGCGTTGCATTTCAGCACCGATATTTGGAGTTCGGCAGTTGTCATTGCAGGACTTATTTTTGCATCGTTTGAAATGTGGGCGGCAGATGCAATCGCAGCAGCGATAGTTGCAATGATTGTTACTTTGTTAAGTTACAAACTTGGTAAAAAAACCGTTGATGCGCTGATGGATAAAATTCCCGATGGAGTGTACGAAAAAATTCATACCGGAATTGAACGTGTTGCTGGTATTGAGAAAGTGATGAATCTGCGATTGAGGCAAGCGGGACCAAAACTCTTTCTTGATGTTACCGTTGCGTTGAAACGCACGCTTCCGTTTGAAATTGCGCACAACATTGTTTCCAACATAGAACAAAAAATTTTATCGTTGTATCCCAATGCGGATTCTATCGTTCACGCTGAACCGATTGAAACGTCGGAAGAAACGTTCAACGAAAAAATTGCAATGCTCGTTGCCGCCGAAGGAATGTTGCCGCATCATATTCGCACGTTTTCGCTGGAAGACAAAAATATTGCCGAGTTACATATGGAATGTTCGAGCGCAAATGATTTTGTTACGGCACATTCTATTTCTGAAAAAATAGAACATACAATTCGGGAAAAATATCCCCACGTTACCGATGTTCGTATTCATATCGAAGAAATATCGGCACCGGAAAAAATCGTTGATATTACTTCCAATGCTCAAACAATCGTTCAGCAACTTCGTACCATCGCGAAGGAAGAAACAACGGTACTTGCATGCGAACATATTTCTGTGTATCAACTGGAAAGCGGAAAACTTAAAATCGGAATGAACTGCACGTTTCGGAACGTTCTTTCGCTCGATACCGTTCATTCGATTGTTTCGAAAATCGAAAACACGATTTATTCCAGTATTCCGAATGTTCAATCGGTTTTGGTTCACGCAGAACCTTCGATGACGTTCCGATAAAATAATTTGAGAAGGGAAATAGGAGTTCAAAAAAAATTTCAGAATGTTTTTTCCCTCTCTAATTTTTTCATACTTTTTTTGCACAACCGCCCGTACTTTGTGAAACAGGGAGCAGAATGTTTCGGGCGGAATGACAGATTTCTTTTTCTTCTGTTCAAAATATGTTATCGTGAAGAGAATCAGAAATCAACAATTACTATGTTATACATACTTCTACAACACTACACACAATTCAATAACGGCGTGATGATGTTCTTCAAGAGAAGCATACTTTACACACAAAGTTTTTTTTCTTTACTTTTCAACTTGTATGCCAATGAAAGTAATACGCTTTCTTCTCGTATGAACGCAGTCACGTATTTTTCAAATGATAATTTTACGGCATTATGCGAAAAGAAATTATTTTCAATGATACGGATACCGAAACCCGTATTGCAATTCTCGAAGAAGGGCGCCTTGTCGAACTTCACGTTGAAACCCCGGAAAAAGAACACTACGTGGGAAACATTTATCTTGCCAAAATTGCAAAAGTTATGCCCGGCATCCGTGCCGCATTCATTGATGTTGGCTTGCAACAAGATGCGTTTCTTCATTTTTCCGATGTTGGCTCCACCAGCAGTGATTATACCCATCTCTTAGACGAAGAAGATGAAGTTGATATAATGGACGATGACGAAGAAGAAAACGAAACGAATGCTTCTTCTCAATCCAATCAACAGCAAAATTCTCAACGACGTCAACGCAACAACTCCGCAAGCGAACCTCTTGCAGAAGTAGAGCCATACGAACAACTTGTTCGCGGCGATAGTATTCTTGTACAGGTTACAAAAGAACCAACGGGAAATAAAGGAGTTCGTGTAACATCAGAAATTTCTCTTCCCGGAAGATTTCTTGTTCTTCTTCCTTTCCGAAAAACTATTGGCGTTTCCAAACGAATGACCAATTTCCGCGAGAAGCGTCGTTTGCGATTTTTAGTGCGGAGCATTCTCCCGCGCAACGAAAATCTTGGAGTTATTATTCGTACGGTTGCAATGGAACAAGACGAAGAAATATTACGACAAGATTTAAAATCGTTGATTGATAATTGGCACGAGATTGAAAAAGAAATAAAAGAAGGAACTCCGCCCAAATTAGTATATAAAGATGTGGAATCTACACACGGCGTACTTCGTGATTTACTTACTCCCGATGTTGAACGAATCGTGTGCGATTCAAAAAATACGTTTCGGGAAGTTCGTGCGTATTTACAATCGAATCAGCCGGCGTTGTTGGAAAAAGTTGAACCATACAAAGGACGTGAGCCGATATTCGATGTGTTCGGAATTGAAAAAGAATTGACGTTTGCGATGCAAAAAAAAGTTCCATTGCGCAGCGGCGGCTCTATCGTTATCGAGCCAACGGAAGCAATGGTTGTCTGCGATGTGAACACGGGACGATTTGCAAAAAAACAAGACCAAGAACTGAATTCGTTGCAAACAAATTTGGAAGCGGCGCGAGAAATTGCGCGACAACTTCGTCTTCGCGATTTAGGCGGAATTTGCGTTATAGATTTTATTGACTTGCAAGACGAGCGCAATCAGAAAAGAGTACTCGACGAACTGCGGAAAGAATTACGAAAAGACCGCGCAAAAACTACGGTGCTTCCAATGTCGGAATTTGGCATTTGCGAGATGACACGGCAACGTATTCGTCAAAGCGTGCTTCATTCGTTTTCGGAACCGTGTCCACTTTGTCAAGGAGTTGGCATCGTTATATCCAAAGCAACGGTTTCCAATAATATTGAGCGATGGATTCGCAGGTATAAAGCGGATAACCGTGGATTCAAACGATTTATTCTTGAAGTAAATCCGGTCGTTTCAGAATTTCTGCATCATGGTTTACCGAGCAGAGTTCTGCAAATGATGTTGAAATACCGCGTGCATATCAAAGTTGAACCAACGGAAAAACTTGCTCAACACGATTTTCATATTCTTCTAACAAAAAACAGAGAGAATATCACTTCTAAATACGATAACAATTAACAAGAAATTTTTTATGAAACTTTTTCTCGATACGGCGAACGTTCAGGAAATTCGCGATGCTGCAAGTATGGGAATCCTTGACGGCGTTACTACTAATCCCAGTCTCGTTGCAAAAGAGCAACGTTCATTTACTGAAATGTTGAAAGAAATATGCTCCATTGTTAAAGGAGATGTGAGCGCAGAAGTAACTGCAATGGATGCCGATGGAATGGTAAATGAAGGACGCGAACTTGCAAAAATTGCTGATAATATTATCATCAAAGTTCCGCTCATTAAAGAAGGACTTATCGCAGTGCAAAAGTTTAAAGCGGAAAGAATTCGATGCAACGTTACGTTATGTTTTTCTCCAAGTCAAGCATTACTTGCAGCAAAAGCGGGAGCATACATCATTTCTCCATTTGTCGGACGGCTTGATGATATCAGTGAAGACGGAATGAATTTGATTGAACACATTATTCAGATATACAACAACTATGAATTCGAAACGCAAGTGCTTGTTGCAAGTTGTCGTCATCCGTTGCATGTTGTTCATTCTGCGTTGATTGGCGCACATATTGCAACGATTCCTTATAAAGTATTCGAACAACTCATTCATCATCCGCTTACGGATATTGGAATCAAAAAGTTTTTGGATGACTGGAAGAAAGCGAAATCGTGATTGTGGTTCGTTTATCAAAATGAAAACAACTTCTTTCAATAGCATTCACAAACATCTCGGCGCAAAGTTCGTCGAATTTGCGGAATACGAAATGCCGGTTTCGTACACGAGCATCATTCAGGAACACAACGTTGTTCGAAATTCCGTTGGTGTGTTCGATGTTTCGCACATGGGAGAAATCGAAGTGCGCGGAAACGATGCATTTGCTTTCGTCAATTATGTTACGACAAATGATGTTACCAAACTTGAAAGAGGAAAAGTACAGTACTCCGCGATGTGCTACGACAACGGTGGAATTATTGACGATTTACTTGTGTATCATTGCCACGATTACATTCAACTTGTGGTAAATGCATCGAACAAAGACAAAGATTTTGATTGGCTGAAATCGAACGCAAGGAATTTTTCTGTTGAACTCATAGATAGAAGCGATGAAATCTCTCTCCTTGCAATTCAAGGAAAAAATTCTCTTGCAACGCTGCAAAAAATTTCTCCTGTTGATTTGTCGCAACTGAAATATTATACATTTACGTACGGAAAAATTGCCGGCGTTGATGCGTTGATTTCTCGCACCGGTTACACAGGCGAACTCGGTTTCGAAATATATTTTTCTGCAAACGAAAACGATTCCGAAAAATTGTGGAATGCAATGTTCGACGCAGGAGACGAATTTAGAATTCAGCCGTGTGGACTTGGCGCGCGCGATTCGTTACGATTGGAAATGGGATTTTGTTTATATGGAAACGATATTGATAAAACAACAACACCACTCGAAGCATCGCTTGGTTGGATTACAAAATTGAACAAAGAAAACTTCATCGGAAAAAATATTTTATTGCAACAACAACATCACGGCTTAAAACGAAAACTTGTCGGTTTTGTTTTGGAAAATGATAAAGCGATTCCACGACAACATTATGCAATTCATTCCAACGGAAAGCAGAGCGGCGAAGTAACCAGCGGAACAATGTCGCCAACACTGAACAAAGGAATCGGATTAGGATATGTTGCAACAGAACATCTCGCAATTGGAAATTCGATTGATGTTCTGATTCGCAACAAACAAGAGAAAGCAACGATTGTGAAATTACCCTTTGTTTCAATTCAACTTTAAAAATGAAAGATTCTAAATCGTCTTCACGGTTTTCAGAATGTTATGCATTTTTACTTTTTCATTTTGCATTTTTCGTGGTCGTATGAAAGTTGACATCTATTTCTTTCCGCAAAACATCGAAGAACTTCTTCTGAAAGAAAAAACAATTGTTGTTATTGACGTGCTTCGCGCAAGCACAAGTATTGCAACCGCAATTTACAACAGCGCAAAAGAAGTTGTTCCCGTTACCACCGTTGCCGAAGCAGGAAAAATTGCCGCAAATACTGGCGGAAGTGTTATTCTCGGCGGCGAACGTAACGGCGTCAAGATCGAAGGCTTTCATCTCGGCAATTCTCCTTCGGAATATTCGGAAGAAAAAGTGAAAAACAAAACCGTTGTGTTCACTTCAACCAACGGCGCGGTTGCGTTGGTGAAAACGAAATTCGCGAAATATTCTATCGTCGGAAGTTTTGTGAATGTTTCACTCGTTGCAGATTTTCTGTTGCAGCAAAATCAGGATTTTATGATTATTTGCGCGGGAAAGCAACACGCATTTTGCATTGAAGATACGGTATGCGCAGGAATGATTATCCGCAAAGTTGCTGATGCTGCGCCCATTGAGCCAACCGATGCTGCCGTTGCCGCACTTGCATTGTATGAAAATTTCGGTCATAGTATTTTAGAAATGTTGCAAAACTCCGAACATGGTTTATTCTTGAAAGAAATCGGTTGTGAAAACGACTTAGAAATTTGTTCTGCTGTTGATTCTCTTCCCGTTCTTCCTATGTATGCTAACAATGCAATTCACGCGTGGAAAATGGAGAACAATCCGATGTTAACATAACGAATCGCAAGATTTATTGATTCTTATTCAAAATGGGAAGTTCACTTTTTGCTCGAAAAGAATTTTCAATTTCTCAAAAATTATGGTTTCGCAAGTGCTTGAACAAAGCGCAAAACTTTCTGCACAAGGCGTAATCATTATGCCGATTTCTCCGCCGCTGTATTTCGTTCCCAAAACTGTTGATGAATACGTAAATGGTTTTGTCGAAAAAGTATTGCACGTTATCGGCGTGCGAAGTGGAAAAGGATGGAGAAGCGAGGAGATGGAGTAATGGAGAAATGAAATTGAAAATTTTAAGGTGAGAAAGAAAAAATTATGACTCGAAGAGAAGAAATAAGAAACAAAGCGATTGAGTTTTTAAAATCAACATCATCAGGAATTCGTTATTCAGAACTTGTGAAAAAACTACAAGATGAGTTTCAAAGTTTTCCTGTAAATACAATTCAAGGAAGTATTTGGAATTTGGATACGCTTTTTCCTGAAAGAGTATATAAACCATCACGTGGTTATTTTCGACACACCGATTTCATAAAAATAGAAGTTCATATAGAAGAAAGAACTGCTAACAAAAAAATATCTAAAATAAAAGAAGAAGAATTTTATGAACCGTTTGCAGAATGGTTAGTTAATGAATTGGAGGAGTGTACAAAAGCGATAGCGATTGGAGGAAATAAATTCAAAGATAAATGGGGAACACCTGATGTAATTGGGATTCGAGAACCGCGCAAGAGTGATATAATAAAACCACCAACTGAAATAATTTCGGTAGAAATAAAAGTCGATTCATCAAGTTTGATTACCGCGTTTGGTCAAGCATGTTCTTACAAATTATTCAGTCACAAATCATACATCGTTGTGCCTAATAATTCTCCGGAAGAAGATATTGCTCGCCTCGATGCACTTGGAAGAAGTTTTGGAATTGGTTTAATACTGTTTGATAATGAACATCCCAAAAACCCTGAGTTTGAAATCAGAGTTCGTGCGACAAAACATGAGCCTGATATGTTTTATGTGAACAAGTGCATGAAAATAGTTGAAGACGAATTGTTTTCATAATAAACTATGACCGCTAAATCTTTCTACAACACTATCAGCAACAGCAAGCGAGATTTTCTGCAATTGATTATTTAAACTATGCTTCACCAAAACAAACTAACGCAACTTTCCCAAAAGATTGTTGAAACCATTCACCCGGAAAAAATAATTCTCTTCGGTTCGTATGCGTATGGAGTTCCAAAAGAAACAAGCGATGTTGATATTCTTGTCGTTGTAAAAAACAGCAATCAACCGCGCTACAAACGTGCAAGAGAAATCAGAAAAAAACTTTGGGGATTAACGAGTATTCCGAAAGATATTTTAGTTTATACAGAAAGTGAAATCGAGGAATGGAAAAATGTAAAAGAAGCATTTATCACCACCGCTTTTGAACAAGGAAAAATTCTCTATGAAAACAAGACAAGAATTAGTTGAAGGTTGGCTCGACAAAGCGGAAAGAGATTTTGCAACCGCTCAGCAACTTCTCTCACAAGAAAATGTGATAACGGAAAATGTTTGTTTTCACAGTCAGCAAGCAGTCGAAAAATTTTTGAAAGCGTATTTAGTTTTTCTTGGAGTTGCATTTCCTAAAACTCACGAGATTGGAGAACTGATTACTCTCTGCGAACAATACGATGATGAAATTGAAAAGCTAAAAATTGATGCTGATACATTGACCGATTACGCAGTTGAAATCCGCTATCCCGACGTTTACTATGTACCAACAATCGAAGAAGCAAAAGAATCAATTTCAATTGCAGCAAAAGTAAAAGAACTTATTTTGAAAAGAATAGGGAAATGACCGCTAAATCTTTCTACAACACTATCAGCAACAGCAAGCGGGATTTTTTGCAAGAATTTGTTGAACTTCTTGAAGCAAAGAAAATTCCTTTCTGTGTCATCGGCGGACTTGCTGTAAATGCGTACGCTGAGCCAATTGTAAGTTTGGATTTGGATGTAATTGTTGCTATGAGTTTTACCAGTGAATTGCTTTCTTCATTTCCGAAAGATTGGAAAGTAAAAACTGAAAAACATAGCATCAACATTTCGGTAACTGATTCTGATTTACGAATTCAAATTCAACGCGATGAACGTTATCAAGAATTTGTAAAACGAGCAGCGAAAAAAAATGTTCTTGGTTATAAACTTCCCGTTGCTTCAATCGAAGATGTATTGCAAGGAAAACTTTGGGCGTACTCTGATAATGAGCGACGACAAAGCAAACGCCAAAAAGATTTAGCAGATATTATTCGCCTCGTCGAAGTAAAAGAGGAATTGAAAAATTTACTTCCGAAAGAATTACTAGAAAAGATTTCTCTGTGAAACTTTGTGTTCTCCGTGTCTTAGTGGTAAAAATTTTAAACCAACTACATACTTGCCTCCATTTCAAACTCTCTCCGATTTTCTTTTCTATCTTGAACGCAACGGCGAATTAAAACGCATTTCCGTTGACGTTGACCCCGTTTTAGAAACAACCGAAATTTCAATGCGCGCATTGAAAGAAGGAAAGCAAGCGATTCTTTTTGAGCGATGTGTCGGCGCAAAATTTCCAATGGCGATGAATATGTATTCTTCCGAAAAAAGAATCGAACTCGCACTGGGAAAACATCCCGAACAACTTGGCGAAGAGTTAATTCGTTTTCTCGAACAAGTTATGCCACCAACGTTGAAAGCACTGCTCGACAACAAACCAATCGTCAAACGTTTTCTTTCAGCGCGACCGAAAAAAGTTACAAATGGAGTTTCGCAAGAAATAATTTCACAACCGAAGTTAAGCGATTTACCGATTCAAAAATGCTGGGAGTTTGACGGCGGAAAATTTATTACCTACGGACAAATTTTTACATACGACCCGCGCAACAACAAACGCAACGTTGGTGTGTATCGTATGCATGTGTTCGATGATGCGACAACGGGAATGCACTGGCAAATTCAAAAAGGCGGAGGATTTCATTATTATCAGGCGCAAAAGTTACAACAACATTTCCCGCTTGCAGTAGCAATTGGAACTGAACCGGCAATGTTACTTGCAACGATTGCCGCATTACCCGAAGGAATTGACGAAGTAATGTTTGCGGGATTTTTGCGCAACGCTCGTTATCCGATGACGCGAGCAAAATCAATTCCGCTCGACGTTCCCGCCAATTCAGAATTTATTTTGGAGGGATTTGTTCCGCTCGATGAAACGCGGCTCGAAGGTCCGTTCGGCGACCATTTCGGACATTATTCAAACGCGGCGAACTTTCCAGTTTTCAACATCAAAACCATCACACACAAACGTAACGCAATTTATCCCGGCATCGTTGTTGGCAAACCGCCGATGGAAGATAAATTTCTTGGCGATGCAACACAGCAAATTCTTTCGCCGCTCATTAAACTCATTCACAAAGAAATTACCGCGATGTGGGCGTATTATGAAGCGGGATTTCACAATTTGCTTGTTGTTGCCGTTGCACAGCGTTATCAAAAAGAAGCGATGAAAGCCGCGCTCGGCATTATGGGAACTGATCAACTTTCTCTGACGAAATGTATTATCACCGTTTCGGAAAATGTTGACGTGAAAAATTGGAACGCAGTGCTGCGTGAAATAAAAAATAATTTCGATGCGCATTTTGATTTTGTTATGATTCCGAAAGTTCCGCTCGATACGTTAGATTTTTCTTCCTACAAAATGAATTTGGGAAGCAAGATGATTATTGATGCGACGAGAAGGCAGAGAGCAGAGAGCGTAGAGCATAGAGCAAGGGACGAGGAGCAAGGAGAAAGAAATCTGAAATCTGTAATCAGTAATCTGAAATCATTTGATAACAGAATTTTGCAAACGAATTTGATTGATGAAACGTTGTTGCTTGTAAAAGTTGATTCAAAGATTGATTTCACATACACAAACCACGAATCACGAACCACGAATCACGAAACAACGATTGGAAAACAAGTAATTGAAAAACTTCTCCAACACAATGAATTGAAAGCCTTGAAAATGACTGCTGTGGTTAGCGAAGATGTAGATATTTTCGATAAGGAGAGTTATATTTGGGGTGTCTTTACACGATTTGATTGCGAGCGCGACGTGCTTTTCTCTGAGCAAAAACTTGTCGGCATTTCTCCCGTGTATAATGGCACGATGTTTATTGATGCAACGTGGAAAACCGGTTATCCCGCGCCGCTGAAAATGAATGATGAAATTGTGAAGCGCGTGGATGCAAAGTGGGAGAGGATGTGGAAATGATTATCGAAGACATTTTCAAAAATGAAGTTGAAATAACACAAGAACGTTGGAAACATTCTTGCCGACAACATCCGGAAATAGAACCATTTATCGAACAAATAAAACAAACGATTCAAAATCCAGATGTTGTGAAAATGAGTTCATCAGATAAAACTGTTCGGTTATACTATCGTTACTTTACAAAAATTTTTGGAGGAAAGTACGTACTTGCAGTTATTAAAACGAACAAAAGAAATTTTTTACTTACAACTTACATTACCGATTATATTAAAACCGGAGTAGATTTATGGAAAAACAAAAACTAAATTTTGCGTATGATTCTGAAGGCGACATTCTTGATATTTCTATTGGGAAACCGAAGAAAGCAATTTCCAATGAAGTTGCGGATGATTTTTTTATACGTATTCATCCGCGCACGAAACGCATTGTAGGTTTTTCCGTATTGAATTTTAAGAAACGTGCGACAAAGCAAAAAGGAGAAATCTCTGTTCCGATTCGCGCAGAGTTTTCGATGTAACTAAAATCAAAGATGAAATCGTGAAACGTGTTGATGCGAAATGGGAGAGAATGTGGAAATGATGTATTTATAAATGAAAACAAAAATTATCAATGGCAAACGCAACTAAAACTTTACAAATTCACGCAGAGTTTTCGATGTAAAGTTTATGAATGAAATAGATTTACAAACTGAAAGAGAAGATTTCTTTCGGTTGCAAATGTTTTCGTCTGATTATCAAGAATGGGTGAGTGAAGAAAATGATATTTATGACGAACTTTTTAAAAATGGTTTTTCAGAAATTGATATAAACCAACTAACGATACAATAGAAATGCAAAAAAAATATTTTACAAAATCCGGCACGATATCTAAACGTGCGATTCGTGAAATTGCAAAACGCATTGCAGAAAATTTTGATGTGGAAAAAATTCTGTTGTTTGGTTCGTACGCGTACGGAAATCCAACAGAAGGAAGCGACGTAGATTTTTTAGTAGTGATGTATCACAACAAATTGAATAATCGCAAGCAGATGTTTGAGATTTGTGAAACGCTATATCCAAAGCCATTTCCTATAGACATTATTGTTCGTACCCCAAAAGATATAGAAACGAGAATTCCTCAAGGTGATTGGTTTTTAAAAGATGCTTATACGAAAGGAATAACTTTATATGAGCGAATATCTTGAACAATGGATACGAAAAGCGGAAGGGGAC
>VGWC01000042.1 GCA_016873775.1 Ignavibacteria bacterium
CGAACGCGCTAGCAAATCCTTCAATGCTATTGCTATCTGCTTCCAATACTCCCTCCATTTGTGTGAAGATGCCAATATCGCCGGTAAAAGTATTCTGTTGCGTTGGAGAACGTCGTTCACGAGTTTTTTCTGTAACAGCGCGAACGGTGTTCATACTCATTGATGCATGTCTGCAAATCACATCGGGGAAATAT
Organism: Ignavibacteria bacterium; assembly: GCA_016873775.1. Classification (NCBI taxonomy): domain Bacteria; kingdom Pseudomonadati; phylum Ignavibacteriota; class Ignavibacteria; species Ignavibacteria bacterium. The sequence goes on from VGWC01000042.1 coordinate 195, forward strand.
AATCCGTTGTTTCCGCTTTCGATATTATTGGAATTAATGTTGACTGTTCCGCTGCCGACATCTTCGCTTGTGTAGATAATATCAACAAAAATTCCATTTGCAACATTCCGTATAAAATTTTGCTCAATCGCTACGGAAGGAACTTCTTCGAGCGACCCGCCGTAAATACCAACATCCGCTCCATATTGATTGGTGATGGAATTATGAGAAATATCTACTTCGCTTTCATACACACTCAATGCGCTAATTCCTGCTTCGCCAATAAGAAAAGTAATCGTGTTATTACGTATGGCAAAGAGAGAACTCGCGGCAGAGTTTTTTTGTGTACGTTTTTGCAAGTGTTTTTTTCTGCTTTTGAAATGTTGTAGGCGTTCATTACGCGTTGGTAATTTTTTTGAAAAAGAATTCGCAATATTCGTTTTCAATTGTTCCAATCGCTGTTTGCCGTTCGATGATTTTTTATGAAACATATTTTTTGAAACAAACGAAGAGCCGTCAATTTCTTCCATCGCGATTCCGGAAACTTGATAATTGGAAATCGTATTGCTGTCAATAACGCAGAAGGGACTGTACACGCTTCCGACAATTCCCGCATCTGCCGCATCATTCCCTATGAGTGTATTTCCAATGATACGAACTCGTCCAAATCCCATTTCCAAAAATATTCCCGCTCCTTCGTTGTGATTGATTTCACTATGAAGAAGAGTAAACGCCGGCCATCCACGTACAGAAATTCCCGACTTTACATTATAAATTTTGCATGCACGAAAGATAAGCGCAGAATTATCTTCGGTTATTTCGGCTTCTATTCCGGTTATCGCAGTTCCTCCGTTGAGAGAAATGGTATCGAGTCGAACAACAGAAACTCCCTCAGAAACACAGAGCGCAGAATTCCAGAGAGCGTTTTGCGTTTCAAGATGAAGGTTCAATAAAATTATTTGCCGAATATTTTCAAAAAATATTCCGATAGTATCTGCTGGTGTTGATTGATTAATAGTTATTGTTGGAATAAACACACCTGCAGGTTTTAAAATTACGGAAGTCGGCGCAGTTTCCGAAGGAGAAAGAAATAGCGGCGGTTCGTTGTATTGTGAGTCGAGAAGCGAAAGAACGAGTACGTTTGAGAATGCGCCGGCATTGACGCTATCAAACGCTTGTCGGATTGTCGCAAAATCTCCATTCACACCAACAGTTTTCAAAACGTTGACGGAAGATGCATCGAGAGAGAATTTTCGTTGCAAATTTACAGTTTTGAAATTGAAAAAAAACATAGCAGTAAACGTAGGACAAACACATACAAAAAAATCGGTGTTTGTCCTACGAGTTTGCAGGAACAAGTGAAATATATTTTTTCGATAAAACAATGGAGTTCGAAAAAGCAGTAGCATTTATGCAAAAATTCGCTAACGAGAACAAAAACAAGTTTTCTCTTTAGTATTTTCCCGCAGAGTGGTTTTGTTTATGGTAACTTAGGTCCTCCTTCCGCCTATTTTACCGAAGCAGATAATGGCAGCACGACACCGCACTCTGCGTTTTTTTTATTTTTAAAAATTCAATAGCGTTTCATATTCGTATCAATTTTTCTTGCCCATTCATCTATCCCCCCGACAAGATTTTTTACATTGGCAAATCCTTTGTGATTGAGAAATTGCATTGCAAAAGAACTCCGATTTCCGTGATGACAATAAACGACAATTTCTTTTGACGAATCAAGTTCGTGAATACGATTCGGTAATTCTTTGAGTGGAATCAAATATCCGCTTAAATTCACAATATCAAACTCGTATTGTTCGCGAACATCGAGCAAAAAAACATCGTCGATTTTTTTTTGAAGTTCGTTCACCGTTATTTCGGTCTTGTTCATAGTTGGTATTTCAGAAAATTGTTGTGTTGTTTTCTTTGAGCAAAATTCTTCATAATCAATGAGTGACGTAATAGAAGGATTTTTTCCGCAAACGGAACAATGAAAATTTTTTTTCAGCAACAGTTCGCGAAACTCCATTTTCATCGCATCAAAAAACAAAACTTTTCCAGCGAGCGATGAACCAATATTGAGCAGAAGTTTAAGAACTTCCGTTGCCTGTATAGAACCAATGATTCCCGGAAGCGCGCCAAACACACCTCCTACTGCACACGACGGAACTAAATGCGGCGGCGGCGGAACCGGATGCAGACAGCGATAGCACGGCGACTGATTCGTGTTGAATACGGAAACTTCTCCCTCAAAACGAAATATACTTCCATATACCAGAGGTTTTTCCAATAGTACACATGCGTCGTTCACCAAATAGCGCGTGGGAAAATTATCGCTTCCGTCCGCGACAATATCATAATTCCTGAAAATGCCCAACGCGTTTTCCGACGTAAGTTTTGTATGATAACATTGTACATTGATGTCGGGATTTATTGCCGTGAGAGTTTCTTTTGCGGAAAATACTTTTTCTTTTCCAACATTGGAAGTTGAGTGAAGTATTTGCCGTTGCAAATTGGAAAAATCAACAACATCAAAATCCACAATGCCGATTGTTCCGATTCCTGCGGCGCATAAATACATTGCAAGCGGAGAGCCAAGCCCCCCTGCTCCGACAATAAGCACGCGAGATGATTTCAATTTCATTTGTCCTTCTGTTCCCACCTTCGGCAGAATAAAATGTCGGGCGTAGCGAAGGAATTCCTGTTCGGAAAAATTTGTATTCATTGTTATACTCCGCGGGTCGTTGGTTTCCAAATAAATTTGTGCAGTTGAAGTTGAAGCCGCACGTTCAATTTGTCTTCAAGAATCCATTCCACAAGTTGTTGCGGAGAAAGTTCGTTGAAAACGGGAGAAAGCAACACCGTAAGTTTTTCCGAAAGACCATACGAGGCAATAAGAGATTTTGCCCAATTGTAATCTTCACGTGTACCAATGACAAATTTAATTTCGTCGTTCACCGTTGCAAGTTCGAGATTGTTATATTCGTTATGTTTCATCATTCCCGACGAAGGAGTTTTCATATCAATAATCTTCTTGACTCTCGAATCAATTCTATCAACAAGAATATGTCCGCCGGTTTCTAACAATACTTCATAATTCAAATCACACAAGCGTTTCATCAATTCGTGTACATCGTTTTGCAGCAATGGTTCGCCGCCGGTAATTTCAACCAACATACAATGATACGATTGTACTTCCTCAATGATTTCTTCAATCGTTTTTACTGTTCCTTCGAAAAAAGCGTATTCGGTATCACAGTACGTGCATCGTAAATCGCAATCCGTCAATCGCACAAACACGCACGGCAATCCGCTTTTCGATGATTCTCCCTGAATGGAAAAAAATATTTCGTTGACTTTGAGCATAGGGGAAATTTTTGCAGGTAAAAAGTACGCAGTCAGAGTGTTAATTTCAAATTGAAGGTTTCTCAAAATGATATTGCAAGCGCCAAAAAAATTTTGTATATAAAACTGTAATTTTTTCTCTACAATATCAAAACACACAATTTGAAAGTTATTTTTATGCGTCAAGATTTACAACTTTCGCGACATTCTTTTTCGCTATCAGTATTTACTCCATTATTTTTTTTCACCATGAGTTTGTTTTTCATCGCTCCGCAAACTCTTTTTTCTCAATCAACCTCGTGGATTGGAGGAACAAACACGCAATGGAGCAACGCCGCAAACTGGACCAATGGCGTTCCGACTGCTTCCGTTGATGCAGTAATCGGTGATGGAAACTTTAACGGACCCAATCAACCTTCGCTCGTTGGCGCTTCGGTTTGCAAATCGTTAGCGATTGGAAACAGCCAAGCCACAACGGCTTCTACAATACTCACAACAGGAAATAATGCGCTTACCGTCAGCGGAAATATTACGATTGGCTCCTTGGGAACAATTACACACTCTGCCAGTTCTGCATCAAATCCAATTTCTTTAACGGGAAACTGGAGCAACACGGGAACGTACACGTCAACACAAACCAATGCAACGATTGTTTTTAACGGTTCCTCCCAAACGATTTCGGGAACAACAACGTTCAACAAAGTTACCGTGAATTCCGGAACAACAGTCATTGTGAATAACAATACAACAGTGAACAGAACGCTTACCGTGAACGGGGTTCTTGATGTGAACACAAGCAGTATTCGTATCAGCGGAGCAGGAACAGCATCGTTGCAAGTTGCTGGCACTGTTTATGTGCGTGGGAGCGCATTTGACAGTACGTATTTTTCTTTTCTCACTACTTCAACAAATCAGGGAAGTATCGTTGATTATGCCGCTAACGGAAATCAGTCCATCAAAAATACGCTTTCGTATTCTACGCTTCGTATCAGCGGGAGCGGAACAAAAACGCTTGTTGGCGATTTGCCCGATTTAAATTCGTCAACCTCAGGCGATGGAAATATTACCGTGAACGCAGGAACACTCGATTTGGGAATCTATATTGCAGACAGAGGAAGTTCTGTTGTTGGAGGCACGGTTAGCGTTGCAAGCGGAGCAATATTTCGAATTGGAGGAAGTAATTCTTTACCAGCCAATTTCAACACATATTCGTTCAGCAATACGGGAGCTGTTGAATATTACGGCGAGAGTCAAACTATTTCCGCGGTTACGTACGGGACTTTGCACATCATCGGGAGTGGAAATCCAACATTCGAGAACGATTTTTCTGTGAACGGACTAACTAACTTTTCTTCCGGAAATATTAACGATGGTGGTTTTACTCTCACAGCAAAAGGACAAATCATCAACAATGTTACTCTTTCCGGAACGGGAAAAATTTTAATCAGCGGCGGTTCTTCTTCTCATTCGATTTCTGGAACAGGTACGTTTAAAAATGTTGAACTCAACGATGCGAATGGTGCCTCTCTCGGCGATAATATGAAAATTAGCGGAACGCTAACATTTACCAATGGAATAATAACAACGACTTCCGCACCAAAAGTTATTCTTACATCTTCCGGCTCAATTTCTCGAACAAATGGACACGTGAACGGAAATTTGCAGAAAACATTTTCAACCGGAAACGCTTCTTCTTCGTTTGAAATTGGCGACGCGAGCAACTATGCTCCAGTAACCGTTTCCTTCACGAACGTTACCAGCGGCGGCGAACTCGTTGCAAGCACAACACAAGGCGACCATCAATTTATCGGAAGCGCAAACATTCGTTCCGAGCGAAGCGTCAATCGCTTTTGGACACTCACGAATCAAAATATTGTGTTCGATACGTACAATGCCGTGTTTAATTTTGTTGCCGGCGACAAAGATCCCGGAGTCAATCCCGATAGTTTTATTGTAAAAAAATATGACGGTGTTGTTTGGTCTAATCTTACCGTAGGAACAAAAACGGTAACATCAACACAGGTTATTGGTGCTACTTCTTTCAGCGATTTCCAAATTGGGCATACGGCGGATAATCCTGTGCCAACAACAACTTCTATCAATCCAACAAGCAAATATGCAAATGAATCCGGATTTACGATTTCCGTAACAGGAACAAATTTTATTCCCGCATCCGTAGTTCGTTTCAACAGTTCCGACAAAACAACAACGTATTTAGGACCAACACAACTCTCGGCAGAAATTCTCTCTTCCGATATTGATACCGCTGGAACATTTACGGTTACTGTTTTCAATCCTGCTCCCGCGGGTGGAGAATCGAACGCACAAACGTTTACCGTCATTGCGCTTTCATCTATGGCGGGAACATTATTTCTCGACACTGATGGCGATAGCATAAAAGACGTTGGAGAAAGCGGTTTGCAAAACTGGAAAATAAAAATTACCGGCGCAAAAATTGATTCGATGAATACGGATGCAAACGGTTATTACTCTTTCATCAATCTGCAACCAGGCGGCTATCTCGTAAGTTTGGAACAGCAAAACGGATATGTGCAAACGTTGCCAAGCAATCAAAGCGGATATAATTTAACTCTTGCCGCGGGACAATATGTTACGGGCGTTGATTTCGGAAATTTCCAATACGGAAGTATCAGCGGAATGAAGTTCAACGATGTAAACGGCAACGGCACAAAGGATTCGAATGATGTTGGAATTTCCGGATGGAAAATAAAAATCAGCGGCGCAAAAACCGATTCAACAACGACGGATGGAAGCGGGAATTATTCGTTCACAAATTTGAAAGCAGGAAATTATACGGTGAGCGAATCGCAGCAAGCAGGATGGACGCAGACGCTTCCTGCAAATAATGGTTCGTATCTTGTAACGGTAACTTCGGGAACGACTTCATCGAATTTGAATTTTGGGAATTATCCCGGCTCTGCAAAGTACAGAACATTCAAGGCGACCGTTGATATGTACACGAAAGCAACAAAGGTAAAGTATAAAAAAGGAGTACTCAGCGTACGACCAAACACCCAAACTGCGGTAGAAAATGTTTTCAAGAAAATTGGAAAACTCGGGACAACATTTCTTGGAGTTGCGCAACCGACAAAAGATTCTGCGAAAAAGTATGCGTGGATTTATTACAAGAAAGCGGGCGATTTGGGAAAACTGTATTCAAGCGCGCATAATGCAACAACGTATCCGATTGACTATCTCCGCATTTCCGGAAAGTCGGATAAAAAACTGACGAAAGCGTTGAAACCCGATAGAAAAACCTACGATAATCCTGCGTGGGAACAAGGAGTGTTGTTTCGCTTGAATATCATCGCAAGCGACACGAATGTTATCGTTGATACGAATAATCCAGGAAAGCGATTCGGTGATTTAGTGCTAGATACAATGTTCACATTATTCGGTAGAAATTTGCAAAACGTGCCGTTGCGCAACATTGCAAATTATTTTGATACCGTGATGACGTACTGGCAATCGTTCAATATTTTAACAAGCACCGAATACACACAAATCGGAACATTTACGACTTCTATCTTGAAACAATTGAACGAACGATTTGCTTCGGCAACATTCGACAGCACGAACTACAAAATAGATTCTGTTGGAGTTGTTGTGAGCAAAAATCCGTATGCGGTAAAAATGATGGGATATAAAACAGCATCCGAAGTTGGCTTGGTGAAAGAATTACCCTCTGTGAAAAGTAACGAACTTTTTGTTGCAACAAGAGGATACACGGAAACGCCGTCAGAAATTTCTTTGGAACAAAATTATCCCAATCCGTTTAATCCTACGACCACGATTCGATTTGAAATTCCCGTAGGGGCAATTCATGAATTGCCCTTACAAACAACGTTGAAAATCTACAACGTTCTCGGTCAAGAAGTTGCAACGCTTTTGAATAATGAAGAAATAGAAGAAGGAATGCACGAAGTTCAGTTCGATGCGAGTGGATTGTCAAGCGGAATCTATTTTTATAAACTCACTGCCGATAATTTTTCGGAAACGAAAAAGTTTGTGCTGTTGAAATAAGACGCAACAGGAAAGCATGCAAGGTTAAACTACCGTTGAATTTTTTTTCACTGCAAATGGGAATAAAACCTTTATTCTAAGAAAATCTCTACTCAATGCGCTAAGAAACATAAAAATCGTCGTACTTCTTCTTCACTTTTTTCAAGCATAATTCTTAAAACAATAATACAATGAAGCAACGCAAAATAATTTTTTCACTTTTTATATTCCAATCACTATTATTTTCTCAAACACACTACGAGCGCGCGTTCAATTCCTCCATCAATGATTGGCAATTTTCCGCCGGAGTTGACGGTGCAATCGGAAGTGTTTCAAATCCTGCAACGCTTGGTATTGAACACGGCACAGATTTGTGGTACACAAATTTTCTCCGTGAAGGAAATTTTCTCGAGCATAATTTTTTTGTGCAAGCGCCGTTTCTCTTTACGAACTTCGGAGCAAGTTATCGCAAAGCGTACGATACCAACGTAAAAAATTCAGCGGATTTGTATGGATTCGGTTTTGGTGTTGGTTCTTCATCATTCTCGTTCGGATATACTGCGGATTTTTTTGTTCATAAAAGCGAAGAAGCAACGTTATCGAATATCGGTTTTCTTGTGCGTCCATCAAGAATGTTTTCGCTTTCGTACGTCGTAAAAAATTTCAACGTTCCTTCCATTTCTGCGTTCACGTTTGCGCGACAGCAAATCCTAGGCGTTGGCATTCGTCCAACAAATACCGATGTTGTTTCGCTATTCTTCGATGCGAAAAGCACTTCGGGAAATTTTTCGAAAGCCCATCTTCACGCAGGAATGGATGTAAAAATTTTCCCGGGAATTCACATCCTTGCAAGTTATCACGATGATAAAAATTCTTCGTTTGCCGCTCTTCCCGCGAAATTGTATTCCGTTGGTTTGCGAATAGATTTTTCTCAGGCATCCATTTTCGCTTCAACAACAACGGGAAAAAATTATATTCCGGGAACATCGCTTGCATTGCATTTTTCAAATGATATTCAGCAAACTATTTTTCCACAAAGCGCATTGCTTGCGGAAATAACTATTGAAGGAGAGTACGATGATTTCGACGAACCCGGAAATATTTTTTCCGAAGGGAAACAAGGTTTGCAAACAGTGATTGCAGAACTTGACAAAGCCGCAAACGATAAATCCATCGGTGGCGTGTTGCTGAACATTCGTCCGTTCACCACGTCGTATGCAATTTTCGGAATGAACGGAGGCGTGCAGGAATTGAAGAATGCAATTGAGCGCGTGAAGGCAAACGGAAAACCGGTCGTTGTGTTTCTTTCAAGTTTCGCTTCCTTGCAGGAATTATATCTTGCAAGCGCGGCAGATAACATTGTAATGCCCCAATATGGTTTTCTTCTTGGCTATGGAATTTCGTACAGTTCATTGAAATACAAATATATGCTGAAAAAATTCGGCGTTGATATGCGTACGTACACTGCGGGAAAATTCAAATCCGCATTGAACAGTATGAGCGATACGCTTTCCCCGTGGAAAGTAGAAGAACTCAATACGATTGCCGATGATTTGTACGCAGAAATGATTCGGCAAATGAAAGAAGGAAGAAAAAATCACGTGGATGAAAAAGCAATAGACACACTTTCCGGCATCATGTATCCGCAGCAAGCGAAATCTGCAAAAATTATTGATGAAATCGGATGGTACGAAGATGCGAAAAAATTATTGTACAATATGGTTTCATCGCCGTATCAGATGTGGGAAAACGGCGAAGTTGCGGAAATCAATGCAGACGATATTGAAACAGTTTCGATGAGCGAGAGAAAACATTGGAATGCATCGTGGAATGAAATGCCAACGATTGCTGTCATTGGTGTGTACGGTGGAATTACGCAGGGAGAAAGTCTATCACCGGGAGGAATTCCGTTGCCGTTTCTTTCGCGCGAGCGTTCATCGGGTTCGAAAACAGTATCGGAGCAATTGGAAAATGCGATGGAAGATGACAACGTAAAAGCGATAATTCTCCGCGTAGATTCTCCCGGCGGCGATGGTATTGCTTCCGATGACATTTATCGAACTATACAAAAAGTTCGGGAGAAAAAACTTGTAGTTGTTTCGATGGGAAGTTTGGCAGCGAGCGGCGGATATTATGTTTCCTGCACGGGCGCAAAAATATTTGCAAATCCGGCAACATTAACTGCGAGCATAGGAGTGATTTCTCAAATTCCGTACTACTACGAACTTTTTGACACACTCGATATTTGGGAGAAAAATTTTTCGCGCGGAACATATTCAAACGTATTGAATCTGTACGAGTCACCCAATCCCGAAGGAGAAAAATTATTGGTAAATGCGCTGAATGTTTTTTATGAAGGATTTTTGCAACGTATTATGGAAGGGAGAAAACTCAAAGAAGCCGATGTTCGCGAACATGCGCAAGGACGAATTTGGACGGGTGTAAAAGCAAAAGAGAAAAATCTGATTGATGAATTTGGCGGATTGTATGATGCGGTTCAATATGTTAAAAAAGAAACAGAACTTGGAGACGAATGCTCGGTAAAATTTTATCGTGTTCCCAGCGGCGGATTGAACCCGTTTTCGTTTGTCGGTGCAATGTTTTCAGACAAAGAAAAAAATGCGCTATGGAATTTATTTGAGAAACGAAAAATAACGGTGGAGTTTTGAGTAAACTTCTTAATATTTTTCTCCTAAATTATTTTGCTTTTGAGGTGCCGTAACACCGATAAGCGATATTAAACTGAACACCCCTAAAACCGCGCGTATCGGCTCCCAAGGATTATATATTAGCTTCCGCGACAGAATAAATATTCGAGCGGTACTACATTTGTAATTCCTCTCGTTTCGACGTATCTTTTTGCCCAAAATTTTTTCACTATATGGAGTTTGAAATGCTTCGACTGTTCATCTTACTACTTGCGGCACCGTTGTTTTTTGCCTTTGTAACCACGACGTACGCCGCAGATAATTCAAAAATTTTTCCTTTTCCCGTCAACAAAATTGTTCTCGACAATGGTTTGACGATTATTTCCATTCCGTACGAAAGCCCTGGAATTGTTGCATATTATACCGTTGTACGTACGGGTTCGCGCAATGAAGTGGAAGAGGGAAAATCCGGCTTTGCACATTTTTTTGAACATATGATGTTTCGCGGAACAGAGAAATATTCCACGCAAGCGTATAACGATATTGTCAAAAAAATCGGCAGCGACGCAAACGCATTTACCACGGATGATTGGACGTGTTATCATCTCGTTGCAAGTTCCGGCGCTCTCGAAACAATGTTCGATATTGAAAGCGACCGATTCAAGAATTTACAATATACCGTTGATGATTTTAAGACAGAAGCAGGCGCTATTCTTGGAGAATACAATAAAAACTATTCGAACCCGATAATGACGATGTTCGAGAAATTACAAGATGCAGCGTACACAAGACACACATACAAACACACAACGATGGGATTTCTAAAAGATATTCAGGATATGCCGAATCAATATGAATACAGTCTGCAATTTTTCGACAGATATTATCGTCCGGGAAATTGCATTGTTGTCATCGTCGGCGATTTCGAGCAGAAAAAGGTTGAATCGCTCGCGAAAAAATATTATAGCGATTGGAAACGAGGAAACTCCAACGTAGAAATTCCGCAAGAGCCACCGCAAACCGAAGAAAAAATTATCTCATTGCCGTGGAAATCGCGCACGTTGCCTATGCTGATGCTCGGGTATCACGGTCCCGCATTCAGCGATAAAGAAATTGATATGCCAACGCTCGATGTGCTTTCGCAATTATATTTTTCGGAAAGTTCGCCGCTGTTTCAAAAACTTGTTGTCGAAGAGCAATTGGTGGAATTTGTTGACGGAAGCGCACAAGACCAGCGAGACCCAGGAATGTTCACGATTCTCACACGCATCAAAGACAAAACAAACATTGATAAAGTCCGCGACGAAATTTACAAAACACTCGAAGAAGCAAAATCAACGCCTGTTTCTCTTGAGCGTTTGCAAAACGTTAAATTGCACTTGAAATACAGTTTTGCAATGCGAATGAACACGGCGGACGCCATTGCTCTCACGTTGGGAAATTATTTACAACTCACCGGGGATGTGGAAAGTGTGAACCGCGTGTATCAACTGTATGAAAACGTTTCCGCAGAAGATATCATGCGCATCGCCAAAAAATATTTTACCAAAGAAAACAGAACTGTACTCACGTTGACGCAAGAGGAGGAACAAAAATGAAACACCTAATTCTTTTTTTAGCAATCCTTGTTATGACAACGACAGCAATTTCCAACACAATAAAAACAGTCGAAATGCCGAGCAAATCTCCCCTCATTGCTTTTCGCATTCAATTTCGTATCGGTTCCATTAACGACATAAATGGAAAAGAAGGCATCAATGCGCTTACATCATTTCTTCTTGCACAAGGAGGAACGCAAGAGCTTACGTTTAAGCAAGTCATTGAAAAAATGTATCCGTGGGCTGCCGCAATTGATGTTCAACCGGATAAAGAAGTAACGACATTTATCGGAAATGTGCATCGCGACCATTTGGAAAATTTCTACAAAATATTTTCCGATTTGCTGTTGCATCCGCGATTCGATTCGGAAGATTTCCATCGTGTAAAAGACGATGCAATCAATTATTTAACGAACAATCTTCGCAGCATCAACGATGAAGAACTCGGGAAGCAAGCGCTGCAATCAATGTTGTATGACGAACATCCGTACGGGACCACCGTGAACGGAACCGTACAGGGCATTACGGCAATATTGCTCGAAGATGTGAAATTATATTATCAATCAATGTTCACGCAGTCGCAACTCACGATAGGAATTGCAGGAGATTATCCAATAGGATTTGTGGAAAAAGTGAAAAATGATTTTTCACAACTTCCGAAAGGTGCCGTAACCGTTGTTCCGCTTCCCAAACCCAAAGCGATTCGCGATATCGAAGTAACAATCGTTGAAAAACCTGCGCGCGCCACGGCAATTTCTTTCGGTTTCCCGATTGAAGTAACGCGAGCGGAAAACGATTTCTATGCGTTGATGGTCGTGAATTCCTATTTCGGCGAACATCGCACATTCAACGGTGTCTTGATGAACAAAATTCGCGGCGACCGAGGAATAAATTACGGTGATTATTCGTACATCGAAAATTTTATTCAGGAAGGCGGAAGCAGATTTTTCATTCCGAACATTCCGCGACGACAGCAATTTTTCAGCGTGTGGATTCGACCGACAAAACCGGAAGATGCGCATTTTAGTTTGCGCGAAGCAATGCGTGAACTGAAAATTCTCTGCGAAAAAGGTTTGACGAAAGAACAGTTTGAAACGTCGCGAGATTTTGTTATCAACTATTCAAAACTTTGGGTGCAAACGCAAAACCGCAGACTTGGTTTTGAAATGGATTCAAAGTTTTACGGCACGGATTTTTTCATTGATAAAATTGAAAAAGAACTGAAGAAATTATCCGTCGCAGATGTGAACAAAGCCATAAAAAAATACTTGCAGTATCAAAATGTAAAAGTTGCCATTGTTGCGCAAAATGCAAATGAATTAAAGGAAAAAATATTAAATAACGCCGTGTCGCCGATTCAGTACGCAACAAAAGTCCCCGATGCCATTTTAGAAGAAGATAAAGATATTGTTCAATACCTGTTGAACATCAACAACGATGCGTTCAAAATCGTATCGGCAAACGAATTATTCGAAAAGTAATTTCTCTTTTTTTACATACGTCGCACCGATGTAAATGTTCATTACGTTTTGCGGTGTTGCAGATAAATTTTTTTTACAATTTCTAAATTCTATTTAGCATTTTTATGAAAAGCGTTTTGCAATTTATAGAAACAAACAAACAGCGTTATCTCAACGAACTTAAAGAACTTATCAGCATTCCGAGTGTGAGTTCGCAACCGCAACGCAGCAACGAAATGAAACGTTGCGCTGATTGGATTTCCAATCATTTGAAATCTATCGGAATGAATAACATCAAGATTATGCCAACAGCAGGACATCCTGTGGTGTATGCCGATTGGTTAAACGCTCCGGGAAAACCGACAATTCTTTTATACGGACATTACGACGTTCAACCTGAAGACCCGGTGAACTTATGGAAAACGCCGCCGTTTGAAATGACAGAACGCGACGGAAATTTATATGCGCGCGGAACTGCCGACGATAAAGGACAAATCTTCATTCATATGAAAGCACTCGAAGCAGTGTTAACAAATGAAGGTAACCTTCCGTGCAACATCAAAATAATTTTTGAAGGCGAAGAAGAAATCGGCAGCGAACATCTCGAACCATTCGTAAAAGAACATAAAGATATGTTGAAAGCAGATATCGTGTTGATTTCCGATTCGTCAATGTTTAAAAAAGGTGTGCCTTCGATTTGCTACAGTTTACGCGGACTTTCATATATGCAAGTAGAAGTAACAGGACCCAAAGGCGATTTGCACAGCGGTTCATTCGGTGGTTCTGTGCATAATCCGATTCAGGCATTGTGCGAAATGATAGCATCGTTGCACGATAAAAACGGACGCATTACGATTCCCGGATTTTACAATGACGTTCGCAAACTTTCGAAAGAAGAACGCGCGTCGTTTGCAAAACTTCCGTTCAAAGAAAAAGAATATGCGAAAGAACTTGGCGTTAAAGAACTCTACGGCGAAAAAGGATTTACATCGCTCGAACGAGTTTGGGCGCGACCGACGTTGGAATGTAATGGCATTTGGGGAGGATATACAGGCGAAGGAGCGAAAACGGTACTGCCGGCAAAAGCATTTGCAAAAATTTCTATGCGACTCGTTGCAGACCAAAACTCGCAAAAGATGGCAAAACTTTTTGAAAAACATTTCCGAAAAATCGCACCGAAAACTGTAACTGTTGGCGTAAAATTTCTGCACGGCGGAGAAGCGGCGATTACTCCGATTGATTCCCCGGCAGTTCAAGCGGCAGTAACTGCACTCGAAAAAGGATTCGGAAAAAAACCGTTGTATCAACGCGAAGGCGGTTCTATTCCGATTGTTGTGCAGTTCAAACAAATTCTCGGACTTGATACTGTGTTGCTCGGATTCGGTTTGCCCGATGAAAATGCACACGCTCCCAATGAGTTCATCAATCTCGATAACTTCTTCGGCGGAATCAGAACATCGGCGCATTATTATTATGAGTTCGCAAATTCTATAAAATAATTTCTTCCTACGAATGACGAATTACCAATGACTAATGACAGTTATTTGTAATTAGTAGATTCTTGATTCATTAAAACGCAACGTGAAAATCTATACAAAAACCGGCGACAAAGGCGAAACATCGCTGTACGGAGGGAAAAGAATTTCCAAATCGTCGCTTCGTCTTGAAGTGTACGGAACAATTGATGAACTGAATTCCATCATCGGAATTTGCCGTTCGATGTGGCCCCCCGAAGAACTGGAAGAAATGTTGGAAGAAATGCAAGAAGTACTGTTTGTGCTCGGCGCTGATTTAGCAACACCGTTTGATGCAACGGCGAAAGTGCATCGCATTTCGAATGAAGATGTTGAGATGCTCGAAAAGTATATTGATTCCATAGAACCACAACTTGAACCATTGCGCAGTTTCATTCTTCCCGGCGGAAGCGGACTTGCATCGCATCTGCACTTTGCGCGAACTGTATGCAGAAGAGCGGAACGAATTACTGTTATGCTTGCGGAACGAGAAAAAATAGGCGATACCGTCGTCGTATTTCTCAATCGGCTTTCCGATTTTATTTTTGTCCTCGCGCGATGGGCAAATCATTTAGAAGGACGAGAGGAAATTAAATGGCTTCCTCAAATGCGAACTTCGTGAACCGACACTGTGAAAGAACAAGAATTGGAACAACTCAAAGCGTATCTTCTCGCATTACAGCAAGGAACACTTTCACCTTCCGAACAATCGGCGCTTGTGCATTTTTCCGTTTCGTTGTTTCTCGCGCATCTCCATAGTCATCGGGTTTCTTATGCGCATTTGTGCGAAAAAGCAGGAATTTCAGAACAAGAACTGGCGTACGATTGTATTGCAGATTTTTTTGCAAGGAATTCCCGAAATGAATTTATCCGCATCAATCATTGTCTTGCCAATCTTCCTGCGCAAGTGGAACATACTTCGGCAAAAGAAATTTTTCTTCACTACAAATCTTTTTTACTGCGATGTGCTGATATTCATCTTGCGCGTTTATATGCGTTGTACGATAATGCCGGCGCACATATAAAAAAGAACATCACGGAAACGATAAAAAGAACAAACCATTTTACTGCTGTTCGGGAATATTCAGGAATGATTCTTCATCCTTCCGGCGCAGACCCGTTACGTCATCTCGAAGTTTTCCCGGTTGAACAATTACAACAACAATTTTTAATTTCTCTTGATGGCAAACGAACAACTGAACATCTTTTGCAAAAACTTTTTACGATACTGACACAACAAAATATGTATTCGCGTGCGCTTCCTTTGAATACAGTCGTTCAGATAATGAAGAAAGGATTTCCTGCAGAAGTAGAAATGTTGCCCGAGAAAAGCGAAGATGAAAACGGTGGAAACGTTTTTCCTGCTGTCTCCGATTATACAACAGAATTTGAATTGGAAGCCGCTCTCCGGAAAACACTGAATTTGTTGAAAGAAAAAATTTTTACGAAATATCTTTTAACAGGCAAATTAACCAAAAACGAAGCGGAAGGACTTTTTTGTGCATTGCGCGATTGGCTCGAAGATGCAAAATCATCGCAGGAAGTACTCCCAATGAAAGAATATTGTACCACATACATTCCGATGAATGACGAAACGTATTATGCACGCATTGCAAAGAAAATGGATTATTTACAAAAACTGATGAGAAGAGAATTGCAATCATATTTTGATGAAGAAGTATAATTTTTTTCTGAAAAACAATTTTCTGACGAAATAATATATAGTACACACTGAACACAACGAATGGCGCATTTAACCGACATACAACTCGAAACGTACTTCCTTGCGCGCGGGGAATTTTCTCCCAAAGAAATTCTCTCGCTCGAAAATCACGTGAGCGAGTGTTATTCCTGCAAAAAAAATTTTGAACAACTCAGCAATTTTTATGCAGAACTTGACGAACAACTGCAACTCGCACCAACAAAAGATGAGGAGCAATTAGCAAGAGAACTTTTCTCCAAACAAATACCGCAACAGCGTTTATTGGAAGTGCCAAAAGATAAAATAGAAGTATTCCGGGGATATGCAGAAGTTGTTGTTCCTAAGAAAACATTTCTTGTACGACTGAAAGAATTTGCATTTGAGCACCCGATACAGTTTGGAGGAAGCGCATCATTTGCATTTGGATTGCTTGCGGTGTTATTTTATGTTGTAAAACCGATGCCCAAGGATATAAATCCTGATTACGCAAAAGTCGAAAACAATGTCCTAACGGTCTATAATAAAAAACGGGATACGCTTTGGCAGAAAACTATATTTGGGTTGCAGGATGGCAACAGTATGGAATCATTTACTTTTTATAATGAGCGGCTCATTGCCACGGGAGATATTGATAATGACGGACGAAATGAAGTGCTTGTGAGAGGAACTGTTGATAATACTGACTTGTGTCAGGATACCGTTTCCTGTTTTAATAGTCAGGGATTTTTGCGGTGGACAGCAGGGATGGGAAAAACTGTTGCATTCGGCGACAAATCTTTTACGGCGTTCGCACGATGGAGAATTGACCAAATTCTTCTTCTGTATAATGAAGAATTACAACGAAACCAGATATTTGTAGCAACAAACAGTGAACTTTATTTTCCTGGGAAACTTCTCGAAATCAGTTCTCTGGATGGGAAGGAACTTCAGTGTTTCTGGAATTCCGGAAGCGTGAGTTTTATTTTTCCCATTACCGAAAGTGCGAGCGGCAAACAACGGTTGCTTATTACAGGGATAAATAATTCTTATGCGTCAGTGTATGTGTCTGTCCTTGAACCGACTCATTTTTACGGTGCTGCTCCTGCAACGAAAGCATATTATCCTGCCGAAATTCCCGAAGGCAATGCATTATTTTATATTCTCCTGCCTCCGACAAAACTCAATGCGCTTACTTCTTTTAATCCCTATAATACTCCGGAGAAAATATTTTATGGAAAGAAAGGTCATTTTATTTTATATCTTCACGAAGGGAATGAGAAACTTGGACCATTTGGATTTTTATACACGCTGAATGATAAAATGCAATTGGTGGATATTGCGCCGGGAGACCAAACATTAGCTACATTTAAACGATTAACGGAAGAAAAAAGAATACATTTTGCACTCGATACACATTTCTGGAATGAAGTTAAAAATTCACTACGCTATTGGGATGGTGAGAAATTTATCAGTGAACCCACGATGAATAAAAAATATCTTGAACGCATCAAACAACCGCTGTAAATAATTTCTTATAAAATCATAACATTTTGCGATTGTAATCGCAGAATGTTATGCTTTTTTGCGATTTGCACCCAAAAGCCCGCCCTGAAAAAGCGGGCTTTTTATTTTTATAAAAAAAAGATGAAAAATTAGAAAATATTTTTCTGATAGAACGTTTTTCGATGAAATAATATATATAGCGACAGAAAAAATAGAAAAGAAATTTTTGTTTTGAAATTCACTATTACTCAAAATTATTTTAATCACACATTTTTAACCACAATTATACCGAAAGATATTTTTATGAAAAACAATAATTTATTTTCTCGCATAATAGTATTGAACACCCGTTGTGTGAATTAGGTAAGGGCATATTTAATGTGATTGATGGGTTTCTCGTTGAAAAACTTGTTAAAATATTGCGCCATCGTCAACGCAGTAAGTTTGGAGAGTATACGCGTTTTGAAACCCAGAAACGATTTAGCATAATTTCTTCGGATTAAGAATTGGTCGCAGAGTTGTGAGAATAATGTTTCGATACGTTTGCGCGCCCGTTTGAAGCCCGCAGGTTCCGGCGCTGATAGCGACAACAACGAGCCGCCGCATGCTACAACTCCTACGACCCCGCCGCAGGGGATGGGGAATGGGTAAGGGGAAGCGAAAAAAAAATTAAAGTATTTTCTGCAACAGACCTTAATTGTAAGGAATATAACATATAAACAAGTATTTTCTAATTCATTCAATATCAATTCACAATTCATTCGTAGAAAAATTATGAAAAACGTAATTCTATTCATTATATCATTTTTTTTATTACTTGCTATAACTTCTTTTTCCCAGGGTGAAAAAAACGGTGGTAATAAGAACCCTAAAATAGAACTAATAAAACACTTTGTACCTGACATTTTCAAAGGTTTTCCAGAAGCCAAAATAGTGCCGGAAATTAAAGAAACAAAAGCACCCAAAGAAGGAATCAAACAAGGTATTCAAAGCACTTATAACGGTATTCCTGAAGTCAAAATAATGCCGGAAATTAAAGAAACAAAAGCACCCAAGGAAGGAATCAAACAAGGTATTCAAAGCACTTATAACGGTATTCCTGAAGTCAAAATAATGCCGGAAATTAAAGAAACAAAAGCACCCAAAGAAGGAATCAAACAAAGCGTACAAGATTCTTCCAACATTATAATTACTAAAAAAAACATTTCAAATTCCAATAAAACTACGTACGCGGTTTATGGTATCATTAACAGTTTAGTGTATGGCACTGATGCAGACAACGATGGATACTATGAAACATACACATTTAACATTGGAATTGATGCAGATGCTTCGCCTGGTCCAGCAACGGTGTACGGGAAAATGATTTGCAACACAACAGGACAAACGTGGTGGTCTCAAAGTTCATGGACAGTTACCGGCACAACAACAGATTATAAATATTTTCCATTTTCTCAAAGTGATTTTTCGGGATACGTAACGGGCAATACAAATTTAGATTTCACTGTGGAGATATGGAACTCAACGAAAACAACATTGTTAGCGTCCGACGCAACAGTAACAGGGGAACCTGTGAAAGCGGATTACATTGTGAACAATACGTACGCGGTTTATGGTATCATTAACAGTTTAGTGTATGGAACTGATGCAGACAACGATGGATACTATGAAACATACACATTTAACATTGGAATTGATGCAGATGCTTCGCCTGGTCCAGCAACGGTGTACGGGAAAATGATTTGCAACACAACAGGACAAACGTGGT